>JAIDYR010000001.1 GCA_029057985.1 Muribaculaceae bacterium
GGCCAAAAGATGGGCGTTTTATCGTTGATATTCGATCAAAATGAAATTTTAACACTTCTTAGTAAACAGGCTCTAAATCATTCCCTCTCTCAAATTATACTCAATTCGAATTTATCATGAAGGCAGTGTTACAATTAAGATTCTTCCGTTGCCGAATGATTTCAGCGACGGTACTGATAGGGGCAGTGATTTTCGGATGTCTGAGCATAAATGCGCAGAACTCCGTCGGCACTGAAGTAGCGGCCGGGGAAGAAGTCTCATTCACTAATCCCGTAGACAGCATCGAATATCTGGCCAATGGAAATATCGAATTTGAGATTTCTCCGGAATTGATGGAGAGTATCTTGCAGCGTCCGGAAGGTCGGCGCATCACCCGCACCATCAATACTCGCCCTACCGTAAAACACAAAGGGACTCTCCAAAAGATAAAAGGTTATAGGATACAGGTCTTCAGCGACGGACGCAATCAAGGCCAGCTTGAAGGACAGGCAAGACAGCGTGGCAACGCGATCGCTGCCAAATTCCCGAAATATCGCGGACAGATCTATACTTATTCACAAGCGCCAAACTGGATTACCCGTGTTGGCAATTTCCAATCCTCTTCCGAGGCTCAGGCAGCTCTCTCGGAGCTAAAGAGCGCATTTCCGAGATTTGCCGGAGAGATGAGAATTGTCAATACTCAAATCTACGTATTAAAGTAAAATATGATTAAACGATGGCAATTGCCTATCTGAGTTGATCACGAAATAATAATCCGCAGATTATAAAATTAAAGCGTAGATAATCAAATTCAGGCCTCGGCCTACCAATAACCAAATATCAAATTTACTACGAAGTTAAAACGCATGGCACGCAAAGAGCAACATGATTCCGAACTGACCGAAAAGATAGCTTACCACTATCGCGAGATACTCAAACTCATAGGTGAAGATCCCGACCGTGAGGGTCTGTTGAAAACTCCGGTCAGAGCTGCCAAGGCCATTCTTGACATCACGCAAGGATATCGCGTAGATCCCCTGCAGATAGCCTCTCAAGCTATTTTCGAACATGCAGGTTCTCGGATGGTGATTGTAAAGGATATAGAGTTCTATAGTATGTGTGAACATCACATTCTTCCATTTTTCGGTCGCGTATCGATCGGTTACATACCTAAGGGAAAGATGATAGGACTCTCAAAACTTGCTCGAATCGTAGATAACTTCGCCCGCCGACTTCAGGTGCAGGAGCGTCTGACAGCGCAAGTTTGCCGGTTATTAAATGAAGCTCTTCCAAACGAAGGAATCATTGTGGCCTGCACTGCAGAGCATCTGTGCATGAAGATGCGAGGAGTAGAAAAGCAGCACTCCGCTACTACAACGTTTGACTATAGCGGCAAATTTGCCGAGGATCCATCCCTCCGCACGGAATTTATGAATCTCCTCGAACATTGATTCAGATCCCGTTTTATATAACGGGTCTTTATTTTCGCCTTGCGATAATGAATTTCACCTCACTTTGTCGAATTTTGGATGAGATTCCAAATCTCCGTTGTCATCAACCGCATCGTAAATGTATTCTACTCCGTGAGGTGTAATGAAACCCGGTTTTACCTCCATCGTGAGCCCCGTACGCTTAGTCATCCTGATCTTCTCCCGGTCGTTTTCTTGATCATGGACTTCTATGAAATGTCCTAATTCAAGTTCGTAGGCAGCCATGAGGGAATTTATATCAATGTTGCGTTTTTTCCATTCATCAAGGTGTCGTTGAGTATAGATTCCAACGTCTTTTCGGACTCTGTCTATCCATTTATCCGCTAATGTCAAGTTGGCTTCTTTTTGAGTTTTAAGCGTTTTAAGCAGATTGATGTGCCAACTATAATGTTTATGTAGTGATTGCCTGACCATACTCAAAAATTCCTTCTCAATATCTGTCTTTAGCATTGACAAATCAGTATATCCGGGGTAGGTAGCCGGCGATGACTCCTCTTTTGATATTTCTTTATCTGAATCAAGCGATTCATTATTGACGTAGGGCGCTTCAACCGCCGGAAAAATCTCTTCATTTCCCGTCATTCCTCGTCCGGAATCTATTTTTATTTGGGAGCCCGTATCTCCGGATATGTTGACAGAGTCATTCCTCAGAAGAGTTGATGACGAAAATAAATCGGATAAAGCAAATTCTGATATTCCATTTACTCCGGTTATGAAATTTCCAAACAATATACCTCCGGATAACGGGATTAAAATAATTAATATAGCAGCTATATAATATTTTATTCTTTTAGTCCTTTTTAATCGGGAAGAAAGGTATTTTTTTATTTCATCAGCGCTTTGAAATCGACGTGAAGAGTCGGGATTAATGCAACGCTTTATTGTTTCCTCCCATATGACATTTCGAGGATGGAGATAATACTCAATAAAGCCTGAAAATTTTTTATCTTCAGTTACATTTTCGATCGATGCCTCATCATTACTTTTATCGGGTGAAATATCCCCGGAAACTTTGATGGGATAGAGGAAACGCATCAATTGCCCGATCGACCAGATATCAGCTGTCGGAGAAGGAAGTGTGCCGTTTTTGAATTGTTCAGGAGCACTGAATCCTTTGGTTCCTCCCGGCAAAGGATAATCAGAAAAGGCACTGCCATGGCTGAGCCCGAAATCGATAATCTTTATCTCTTTGGAATCAGGATTAATAAGAATATTTTCCGGTTTCAGGTCTCTGTGAATGATTCCGTTAGAATGAATATACTCAACGACATCGCAGATATTATACAGTATGCTGACTGCATCTTCAAAAGAGAGGGGTCGCCGATTCAGAAAGTTAGAAAGAGTAGGGTAATCTATAAATTCCATTATTATTCCCACTCCTAAACCGGGGATTTCCTCAACACTGATTACCTTTGCTATACTTTTATGATTCAGCCCGTCCTGTAGAATCCCTTCACGTCGCAGTAAGCGGATGTGAGCGTCACTTTCTATAAATTGCTGTTTAAGGACTTTTATGGCTACATTTCTCCCGTAATATGCGCCCTTGATTATTCGGAAAGGTCCGCTTTTCGAACAATATATAGTCTCGCCTATGGTTATATCTTGCTTATGATCCTTTTGATTAGTTTCGAAATCAAAACCGGAAGTACTGCTCATAATGCAAATTTAAACATATTAAAGCAGAAATGCAAGAAGAGAATTATATAATAATTCTTACCTAAGCCTACTGAGCGGGAGGATTACTCTACTAATGTTATTGAATCTATTCCATTTGTGGAGGCACCATGATATGTGCCTAAGGAATTACTGCCGCGTCGACAACCGGATATGACGAGAGGAGTCCCTATCTGCAGGCTGTTGATGTGTCCGATGTCGCCGGGCTTAAGTTTGATATTCGACGAAAGCACTATTCTGAATATATCAGGTTGTCCTATCTTTTGAATCCTACATGATTTATCAGGCAACCAATTCAATTGCAGTTCAGTATCAATATCCAGTATTGTACATGCAATAATGTTATTATCACCAAATCCGGAAGTATCTGACAATGAATTACCATCCTCCTGCGAGCGCTCGACGAATACGTCCCAATCGTTGTAACCGACATAGCGGCTGAGTATAGTAAGAGATGAATAGGAAGTCCCATGCTCGACATTTACGTATCTCCAGATTCTTTTTAGCGTCGAGACACTAATTGTTCTTCCCGTACGTTGAAATATATCGAGAGCCAACAGATCAAAATCTGTAGGCGTCTTGGGATTACATTTAAATGTCATTGCAACTCTATGCTTGAGTCGCTGGAAAGCATCGTTATCAACTTTCATTCTCTACAATGTTTAAAATATCCGTCAGCTCCTTATTATTGACAATTTATTGAATTGCAAATTATTATTACTTATTAGCAACCTCAATAATATATTGGTAACAGGGGCGGTAGAATTTTTTTACAAAAGTAGACATCCGTAACAGAAAGTGTGAAATTTTTGATGTTAACGAATGTTAAATCGAACTAAATCGAACCGATTTGAATTTGTCATTAAACTCCCGATATGCTAATTTTGCAAAACAATATTAAATGAAAAAGTATAGGTTTGAAATGCGAATTTTTTCATTAATGATATGTACATTGTTGTCGTTTGCAGCAATGTCAAGCGCTTCAACAATGCCGGATAAGGTCGGACCTCCGGTAGTTCATCCTAAAGTCGGAGAGACGCTCGATTTAGGAGAAGGAGTAAGTATAAGATTGTCCGGCAAGCTACAGAATTACTATTCCGGAGGGGAATCGAAAAGAGATGAAGACATCCTTTCCCCCAAGAGTGTGAATATTCATCCTTCCGGCAAGAAATTCTATGTAAATTCTCTCGAAGGAGGGAAGACTGCAGTCTATTCTCTGCCTGATCTCCAAAAACTCGCCGTAATTCAACATCGCTTTTCTGATAATGATTCTTCTCTCTGGGCCCCGCCTTCCGGGCTTTTTCAATTTCGTCATTATTCAAAGGACTTGAATACATTCATGGGGAAGCCTGTAGAAAGCACTTTCAGTCATGGAGGACGCTATCTTTGGGTGCCTTATTATCGACGGTCGTTTGATCTAAACGCTCAGGATCCGTCAGCTATCGCCGTCATAGATACTGAGACGGATCGGATAATCAGAGTTATGGAGGCCGGAGTACTCCCAAAAATGGTAGCCGTCTCTCCGGATGGCAAGACACTTGCGATAGCGCATTGGGGCGACAATACGGTCGGCCTGATAGATATTTCCTCTTCTGACCCAAAGCAGTGGAAATATAAGGCAAATGTAGTCATCGGCCGTCAGCTCTTCCATAACTTCAGTTTGACTCAATCCGTAGATCGCGATCGTAATACCGGCGAAGCTTTGCGCGGAACAGTCTTTTCTCCTGATGGTCGATTTCTCTTTGTCGGCTGTATGAGTGGGGGAGGAATAGCTGTGATTGATCTTGCTTCGCAGAAGTATCTTGGAAAGATATTGGGATTGATGCCTAATCTGCGGCATTTGGTAATTCGTGGAGATTGGCTTTATGCCAGCATTAACAGCGCAGGGTATGTGCAGAGAATTCCGCTCGGTCGGTTGATAGCAGCTGCCGAAACTATGGATGGTAAAAATGTAGTTTTATCAGGTTGGGAATCGGCTAAGGTTGCCGGAGGTGCGAGAACCCTTGAGTTATCTCCTAAAGGCGATTATATCTTTGTAGCCTGCAATAGCGGGAGCGCACTCTGCGTCGTAGATTCTACAATGAAAAACCTCGGACAGATTGCTGCGGATTCATATCCCGTAGGTCTTGACATTTCGCCGGATGGGAAATGGCTGATCACAACTTCTCAAGGCAGGAAAGGGAACGGAGGCAACTGCGTAGATATCTTTCAACTGTCCGGATTAGAGACCGATTTCAGTTATCACGCTCCGGTTTCAGACTCCCTAAAATCTGGGGACTTAACAAAATTTGATGCATCGGATTCCATAAATATCAATGAATCGAACATATCAAAAGAACGATCTATTTTCTCAAGTCCAATAAAAGTGACAATATTTGTCATCATTCTATTAGTATTCCTTACTATTATCGGCGTATGGCTTAAAAACATCCATCGCGATAGACATTAATGATAGACATTAATATTTGATAATTTTACATTTATTAATATTATAATCACATAATTATTTCAGAAATGAATAATAAAATTCAAATTGACGCCCTTCCCTGCAAATCTGGATCTTTCAAGACGTGGTTTTCAATCATGATAGCATGCGCAGTGATCGGAGTGGTATTGAACTTTATAATGGGATATGGAAAAGTCTCATGGCTATTATATGTCATACCTTTCGTGTCCATTATCGGAACGGTTTCGGGCATCATATATAATGTGATTTTTGCTAAGTCTCTAAAAGCTGTGTCCAACTCGTTGTACGGAATCATGATGGCTTTAGCTTTTCTTCCTATATTATCTTCCGGAGCAATGATCTCCATGCTGATCAATCCGGATTCTACATCATACATTTTGTTGGGAATAGTAAGTGGAATAGCTTTAATTCTTGGAATTGTATTTATCGTTAAAGTGTGTAGTAACTATTCCGGTGAATTAGGAAAATTAGGGAGAAACATGTGGTTAGTCCCGCTACTTTCTATTGGGGCTATAATCGCAGCAAGTTTATTGTCAGTTTTATTCTCATCAATTTCAGATAATTCCTATGAGTCAAGTTCATTTTTATCTATGCTTCTGATGATAGTCGCAGTAGTATATATC
>JAIDYR010000010.1 GCA_029057985.1 Muribaculaceae bacterium
GCTAAAATATGGGCGTTTTATCGTTGATATTCGATCAAAATGAAATTTTAACAGTTCTTAGTAAACGGGCTCTTAATGATAATTATCGGAAATTTAATGATTATCTGACCTAATAACAAAATTTTAAATATTATTCAACGATACTTATTCATCATTTAACCCTTATTTAATGAAGATCAAGTCAATACTTACAATCGCCGGTTCGGATTCTTCGTCAGGAGCCGGAATTCAGGCTGATTGCGCCGTAGCACGCTCAATGCGTGTTTTCCCCTTCTGCGTAGTGACTTGCGTTACATCCCAGGGCAAGTCGGGAGTTAGGAGGATTCAGATAGTAGATCCTGAAATTTTCCGCGATCAACTGGAGGTAGCATTCGAGGAATATAGACCGGATGCAGTCAAAATAGGACTTTTACCTTCAAATCTGAAACCAATTCTTCTTGAAATGCTTAAGAAGTACAAGCCGGCCAACGTTGTCCTTGATCCAATCAAGGCTCCTACCTTGATGTCTAAAAGCGCGGATGATGTGGCATTTGGGTGGTCGGTCGACGAGTTGGAAGAATTCAGCCCTTATATTCATTACATTACTCCCAATCTTCCTGAGGCCTACGACTTCATGGGATGGGAATTCCCGGGACCTCAAGCGTTGGCCGAAATTTACCGAATCGGTATCTATCAATTGCTTCCTGTCAGGTTATCCATTCCCAATATTCTTATTAAAGGGGGACATGCATCAGAGGATGGCAATATCACGGACGTGTTAATTCGTGCCGTGATGTCGGATGGGGATACTGACATAGAATATGAAAGGACCCCTATATCGCATAAAACAGTAGACACTAAAAATACGCATGGCACAGGTTGCTCACTTTCAGCTGCACTCACCGCTTACCTTGCGATGGATCAATATAATCCGGAGATGTGTGCACGTCATGCAGTCGCGCAAGTCCATACGTCTCTAAAGGATCATGCCGGCGATTCGTTTTTCCCTGATCCTGACTATTGCGGGCCCGCATTTTTTACTATATAGTTATACTATAATTTACAATACGTAAAATTCCCAGAACTCGGATTCAAGAATCAAATAAACATTCTATTAGAATCTTCAGAGTTAGACTTAGACATAAATTAACAAAAATGACTGTAATAATTAATGGAAACCGCACTGAGTTGCCGCAGGATGTGGTCACTTTAAGACAACTTGCCCAATGGGAATCTATTCCGGATCACGGGACTGCAATTGCTCTTAATGGCAAACTTGTCAAATCCGACACATGGGCTGTCACTAATCTTAATGATATGGATAACCTTCTCGTAATTTCAGCTGCTTACGGTGGTTAAGATAGCCTTCACACCTCATCGGCCTTCATCATCACCGCTAAAGGAAGCCGGAGTCATCACAAATCTCCTTGAAGATGAAGTGGATTTTGTCCATCTCCGACATCCGGATGCAGATACTGATCTATTACGGAGTATACTTGAAGAAATCCGACCGGATCTACGACAACGCATCACACTTCACGACCACTATGACCTTGCCTTTCTTCATCTCGCCGGGGGTATTCAACTTAATTCCCGCAATGGGATAACAGATGTAATGGTACATAAGGATTCTGAGATACGAATAAGCAAATCATGCCACACAATTGAGGAGATTATGGAAGCCGGGGAAAGTGGCAGATTGGCATATGCTACTCTATCACCTATCTTTGATTCAATTTCTAAAGCAGGCTATTCATCAAATTTTAATTCCGACGAACTTTCCGAATTTCTCGGGGATTGCAGACTTCCGGTCATTGCATTGGGAGGAGTGACTCCGGAAAAGCTACCGATGATTAACGAACTGGGATTTGCGGGAGCTGCAATGTTGGGTCACTATATGCCACTATTTGAACATGCATGATGCTGAATAGACTGTTACTTATGATTCATCATCTCTAAAAATATAGGGTTCGCATTTTCATTTCGCGATTTTTTTGTATATTTGCAGATGTGTTGCCGGACTTTTAATCTTTGTCACGCCGACAAGCGTTATTAAGATGAATGTCTGACAAAGCCCGGATTCTGCATAAAAACAGGATCACTCGCTGCAAATATCAAAAAAATCATGCTACAGTATATAACCAATACACAATGCGGCAAGCCTATTATCGATCAGGTAAAAGCCGTGCTTGAAGGGGGTTGCAGATGGATTCAGCTCCGAATGAAAGACGCCTCTCAGGAAGAACTTCTTGAAATGGCAAAGAAAGTGAAAGAATTGACAGATGAAAAGGAAGCTTTTCTGATCATCAACGATTCGGTTGATGTCTGTCGGGATGCAAATGCGACCGGAGTACATCTCGGTCAGAAAGATATGCTCCCATCAAAAGCGAGAATTGAATTAGGTCCTCTTGCCGTTATTGGAGTGACAGCAAATACATTCGAACAAATCAGCGCTGTCCGTTCCCTTGATATTGATTATATCGGCATCGGGCCATTCGCCGACACCAGGACTAAGGATAATCTCGCTCCGATCCTTGGATTAGAAGGGATATCAAATCTTTGCAATGAGATGAAAGCTGCTGAAATCAATATTGCACATGTGGCGGTCGGAGGAATAAAACTTGAGGATGTCAAACCCTTGCTTGAGGCCGGCGTAGACGGCATAGCTGTCAGCGGAGCCATAGCATATTCTGATGATATGGTAGAGGCCACAAGAAAGTTCTGCCAACTTCTTCCGACAGGAGATTAAGCCTTCTGAATCAATTCTGACTAACTCACTTACATTCATGAATGATATATTAAAAATCGGGCCGAGGGATTTTACCTCCCGTCTATTTGTCGGCACCGGTAAATTTCCATCGTCCGATCTTATGCAAAAGGCCATAATTGCTTCCGGATCGGAGATGATAACTGTCGCCATGAAACGCGTCAATATGATGAACGAGGCGACAGATGATATGCTGACTCACATCAACAGGGAGAAAGTGCAACTTTTGCCCAATACTTCCGGAGTCCGCAATGCCGAAGAAGCAATTTTGGCAGCCAGAATGAGCCGGGAGGTATTTCAGACTCCTTTTATAAAATTGGAGATTCATCCCGACCCCCGCTATCTGATGCCGGATCCAATAGAAACTCTTAAAGCTACGGAAGTATTGGCTGCGGAAGGATTTGTAGTGCTTCCATATATTCAGGCCGACCCGGTACTCTGCAAGCGACTTGAGGAAGTCGGATCCGCAGCTGTCATGCCTTTGGGCGCTCCCATAGGCACTAATCGAGGACTGCTTACCCGCGATCTTCTCAGTATTATCATAGAGCAATCCAACGTGCCGGTCATCGTCGATGCAGGCCTTGGAGCCCCATCGCACGCAGCTGAAGCTCTTGAGATGGGCGCAGATGCAGTGCTGGTCAATACAGCCATTGCCGTTGCCAATGATCCCGTCAAAATGGCAATAGCGTTCAAGAAAGGTGTAGAAGCGGGTCGGGAAGCATATCTGGCGGGTCTTGGATCAGTATCCTTCACTGCTAATCCCACTTCCCCACTTACCTCATTCCTTGATTTCTGAATGAAGAAAATCCAATAATATAATCAGCGAATTATCAATCAAGACCATTATACCCTAATTCCCTATGATTCAATCTATTTTGATTGATAATCCCTAATATTTTTTCAAACAACCACATGAAAATTGAGAATATCGATCTTTCCGCATATCCAAATTCCGAGAAAGTTTATTTAGACGGAAAGATATATCCGATCAAAGTCGGAATGCGTGTAGTGCATCAATATCCGACTGTCAAGATAGAGGATGGCCGTAGGATCGAGTATCCAAATGAGGATATTTACATTTACGACACTTCCGGACTTTATACGGATCCAAACTATAAGGTCAATATCAACGAAGGGCTCCCGCGTGATCGCCAGAAATGGGTAATAGACAGAGATGATACTATAGAGCAAGAAGATATTACAAGTGAATACGGACGTGCCCGCCGCGACAATAAGGAATTGGATGCAATCCGATTCCCGAAAGCTCATAAGCCCCGTAAGGCGAAAGAGGGGAAACGAGTGACTCAGATGCACTATGCCAAAAAGGGAATCATCACTCCCGAAATGGAATATGTAGCCATCAGAGAGAATCTTGACAATGAGAAGCGCGGTATTAAATCCCATATCACCCCGGAATTTGTAAGAGACGAGGTTGCAGCCGGTAGGGCCGTTATAGCCTCCAATATCAATCATCCGGAAGCAGAACCAATGATAATTGGGCCGGCTTTCAGTGTGAAACTTAATACTAACATAGGAAACTCCGCTCTCTCATCTGGAATCGAAGAAGAGGTTGCGAAAGCAGTATGGAGTTGCTATTGGGGAGGCGACACTTTGATGGATCTTTCGACGGGGGATAATATTCATGAGACGCGAGAATGGATCATCCGCAATTGTCCGGTTCCGATGGGTACTGTGCCCATCTATCAGGCTCTCGAAAAAGTAAACGGCGATGTAAGCAAACTTACATGGGATATATATCGCGATACTCTGATCGAGCAATGCGAACAGGGGGTAGACTACTTCACCATCCACGCAGGAGTACTGCGCGAACATGCCCAATTGGTAAAGGATCGTCTAACCGGATGCGTCTCCAGAGGCGGATCTATCATGACACAATGGACAGTCCTGCATAATCAGGAAAGCTTCCTTTATACTCATTTTGATGAAATATGCGAAATCTTGAATAAGTATGATGTAGCTATATCTCTCGGGGATGGAATGCGGCCGGGGTCAACGTATGATGCAAATGACCGTGCCCAATTCCTCGAACTCGATGTGCTCGGAGAACTTTGCAAGAAGGCTTGGGAACATGATGTGCAGGTACTGATCGAAGGACCCGGTCACGTCCCGATGCATAAAATCCCCGAGAACATGGAGCGTCAGAAGAAAGTCTGCGACAATGCACCTTTCTATACACTCGGCCCTCTGACCACCGATATCGCCCCGGCTTACGACCATATCACTTCAGCTATCGGCGCAGCCATAATATCAAATCTCGGGACTGCCATGATATGCTATGTGACTCCTAAAGAGCACCTGTCGCTCCCTGATCTCAACGACGTAAGAGAAGGTGTCATAACATATAAGATTGCCGCTCATGCAGCAGATCTTGCAAAGGGCCATCCCGGGGCATCAGTCAGAGACAACGCGCTGTCAAAAGCCCGCTACGAATTCCGATGGAAAGATCAGTTCAATCTCTCTCTCGATCCTGAGAAAGCGAAGAGTTATTATATGGATTCCCGGCGCAACGCTCCTGATGCCAATGACAGATTCTGCACTATGTGCGGACCAAACTTCTGCGCTATGCGTATATCGCAGAATATCGAGGAAAAATGCAAAGAATATTAAATCTCAGATGATTAAACACTCTGATCCTGACCGCGACCATATTTTTGGTCGCGGTTATGCTGATATAATTGATCAATACCCTTGGGACGACCAGATAGCTCTGGTTGAGAATGCTAAAGAAGAAGATGTCGACAGGGTATTGAAATCTGCGGTCAAACCCGGCTATCGTCTCTCCCCGGAGGACTTCGCAGTGCTAATATCCGAAGCTGCCGCTCCACGTATTGAAGAAATGGCCCGGCTCAGCCGACATTTTACTGCTGAGCGATTTGGCAAGACGATTTCAATGTATATCCCGATGTATGTCGGAAACGCCTGCACCAACAAATGCGTCTATTGCGGATTCAATCATGACAATAAATTTGAAAGAGTGGTACTCCCCCTTGACCGGATTGAAGAGGAATGCAAGGCAATCCGGAGACTGGCTCCGTTTGAGAATCTGCTTATTGTCGCAGGAGAGTATCCCTCCCTCTGTGGAGTTGACTATCTGGAAAAAGTCCTCAAAACTTGCAGGCCATACTTCCACAACCTGACAATCGAGGTCCAACCGATGAGATCCTCCGAATATGAACGCCTCACCCATGCAGGACTAAACGGAGTGGTATGTTTTCAGGAGACCTATAATAGGGAATCCTATAAAAAATATCATCCTAAGGGAATGAAATCTCACTTCGACTGGCGTCTCAATGGGTTCGACCGCATGGGAGAAGCAGGCGTCCACAAAATCGGCATGGGAGCATTGCTCGGATTGGAAGACTGGAGAGGAGATGCTGTAATGCTCGCTCGCCATCTTCGCTATCTGCAGAAAAAATACTGGAAGTCGCGTTTCTCTGTAAACTTCCCGAGAATGAGACCTTCCGAGAGCGGCTTTAAGCCAAAAAGTGTGATATCTGACCGCCAACTCGCTCAACTGACATTTGCATTCCGGATATTTGATCATGATGTCGATATCTCTTACTCTACTCGTGAAAATCCCGAATTTCGAAACAATATGGCTACTTTGGGAGTGACCTCCATGAGTGCGGGGAGTCGCACCGAGCCCGGAGGATATACCCATAGTGACGAAGAACTTGAGCAATTTGAAGTATGCGACTCCCGCACTCCGGCACAAGTAGACGATGCAATATCAAGAATAGGATATCAGACCGTCTATAAGGATTGGGATGCCATCTTCGATTAGACCATAATACCTCTATTTCAGTCACAGCCCGGGGCGAAATTTTGTGAACCATTAATTCTCTAAGAGTGTTAAGTCAATGAAGATTTAACACTCTTTTTATCATATTTTATCTTAAAACATGACACTATGAAATTCCAGCAACCCCGACTCCCCTACGCTCCGGATGCTCTGGAGCCTGTCATCTCCCCGGTCACGATTGATTTCCATTACGGAAAGCATGAAAAGGCTTATATAGATAATCTCAACCGTCTCGTAAAGGACACTCCATATGAAGACATGCCGCTTGAACGCATCATTGTAGAAAGCGACGGGGCTCTCTTCAATAATGCTTCGCAAGCATGGAATCATATCTTCTATTTCTTCCAATTTAATCCAGGCGGACTTAAAGCACCGGGAGGCAAACTCGCGGAAAAAATTGAGGAGCAATTTGGCTCTCTTGAAGAATTTCAAAAGCAATTTGAAGAAGCAGGCGCCACTCTCTTTGGAAGCGGTTGGGTCTGGCTCGCGAACGATAATGAAGGGAATCTCGAGATAATCAAAGGCTCAAATGCCGATAATCCCTTGCGCCTGAACCTGAATCCGATACTTACATTCGACGTATGGGAACATGCATATTATCTCGACTATCAAAATCGCAGGGCAGATTATCTCCATAGGCTGTGGGATATTCTTGACTGGAGCGTAATCGAATCCAGGTATACTCTCTGAATTTGAATATAGATAACCTCAAAAACATACTTTCCTGACCGCGGCAAAAATGTCGGCGGTCAGGAATTATAATTTTATAAGTCGATATTTTTCATTCAAAAAAGCATTATTTTTAAGACTTCAGATGATAATTTTTGATTGGAATTTGTTAAATTTGTAGTGCTAAAGTAGGAGTGTTTTCCTTCTTACGTTTGAAACTTAACGTATTATTCTGGGTTTCAAGCGCTTAATATTTTATAAATCTATTTTTAATGCTGAATATCTCAGATCTTCAATCTGTAATAATAGAAGCCATTCAGGATAAGAAAGGCCAAAAGATTACTATAATAGACCTCGATAAAATCGAATCTTCACCGGCTCCGGCTATGATAATATGCCAGGCCCGTTCATCTGCTCAGGTTGGGGCAATAGCAGACAATGTGATTGACGAAGTGTCAAAAAAACTTCATCTTAAACCGTATGCCTCAGATGGCTTCCGTAATGCTCAATGGATTATAGTTGATTATGGCTCGGTGATGGTCCATGTATTCCAGCCTGAAGTACGCGAATTCTATCGTATAGAAGAACTCTGGAGCGATGGAAACACGGTAGAGATTCCTGATATAGACTAATTTATAGGTACAGCAATTTGATGGAGGATACCTTATTTAAATATTGCTTTTAGTTATATATCTTTTATCATATTAACACGTAATTACCAAATTTTTACGGCCATAGTTTTCCATATTAGATTATGATGAATTTTAAGCCAAATAATAAGAGAAACAACAGAGGCGGGATGCAGCGCAAGCCGATGTTTAATATGTACTGGATGTATGCCCTGATAGTAATCTGCCTTTTGGGTCTATATTGGTTCCAGGATAACTCCCAGGTTGTCGATGTCGATTGGACGAAATTTGAAGAATCGGCGCAGAATGGCGAAATGGATAAGATTGTGGTTCTGTCTGAATCCGGCACGGCGGAAGGTCATCTTAACGAAGCCGGTATCAAAGCCCAGAAGATCGATAAGCGCATTGTGAATGAGTCAGTAATGCTTAAGACAACAATACCTTCAAATGATAAAATCGCTGATAAAATTGAGGCATGGAATGCCGCTCTGCTCAGTCAAGGGAAGCCGGAGATTTCAGTAACTTATAAGCGCGATTCGGATTTATCCAAAATATTCTGGTATTTCGGTCCCATAGTTCTTTTCGTAGTGCTGATGATCTTCATGTCACGCCGGCTGAGTGGTCCGGGAGCCGGAGGCCCCGGAGGAATCTTTAACGTTGGGAAGTCTAAAGCAAAAGTATTCGATAAGTCAGGCGGACAATCGGTGACTTTTAAAGATGTCGCAGGACTGGCAGAAGCCAAAGTAGAGATTGAAGAAATCGTGGAATTTCTCAAGAATCCGGAACGCTACACGGAACTTGGTGCTAAAATTCCGAGAGGAGCTCTACTCGTAGGCCCTCCGGGAACGGGTAAAACTCTTCTTGCCAAGGCAGTGGCCGGTGAAGCTAACGTGCCATTCCTCTCAATGTCAGGCTCTGATTTTGTTGAGATGTTTGTAGGAGTCGGAGCGGCGCGAGTCAGGGACCTCTTCAAGCAGGCTAAAGACAAAGCCCCTTGCATAGTATTTATTGATGAAATTGATGCAGTTGGTCGTGCCCGAGGTAAGAATCCTAATATGGGAAGCAATGACGAGCGGGAAAATACTCTCAACCAGATGCTGACCGAGATGGACGGCTTCGGATCCAACAACGGAGTCATAATCCTCGCAGCTACCAACAGAGCTGATATTCTGGATAAGGCCTTGATGCGTCCCGGACGCTTCGACCGACAGATATATGTTGATCTTCCGGAACTTTCCGATCGAGTTGAAATATTCAATGTGCATCTGCGCAATCTCAAGGTCAATAGTAAGCTCGATGTAGAGCAACTCGCCCGGCAGACTCAGGGATTCTCAGGCGCTGACATTGCCAATGTCTGTAACGAAGCTGCACTGATTGCAGCCCGCAACAATAAGGATGCTGTGGATTTTTCCGACTTCATGGCAGCAATCGACCGCATAGTCGGAGGAATGGAGAAGCGCTCGCGCGTTATTACGGATGATGAAAAGAAATCCATCGCAACTCATGAAGCGGGACATGCCACCATTTCATGGATGGTAAAGTATGGAGATCCTCTTGTAAAGGTGACTATTGTGCCTCGCGGAAGGGCACTCGGGGCTGCATGGTATGCGCCGGAAGGAAGGCAGATTGTACCGACGCAGGCACTTCTTGATTCCATCTGCGGATTGCTTGGCGGGCGCGCAGCGGAAGAACTCTTCCTCGGAGAAGTTGGCACAGGCGCCAGCAACGATCTCGAACGGGCTACGAAAATTGCCCGGGCTATGGTCGTCATGTATGGAATGAGCGATAAGCTTCCCAATCTTAATTATATTGATTCTACCGGACAGGATTATGGCTTCCAAAAGCCCTACTCGGAAGAAACGTCTAAACTTATCGATGATGAGGTTGCCCGCATAATCGCTGAGCAGTATCAGCGTGCGAAAGATATCCTCAAGAAGTATGCAGCGCAGCATAATGAAATCCGCGACCTGCTTGTCGAGCGTGAGGTAATATACACTGCCGACGTGGAGAGAATCCTCGGCAAGCGCCAATGGAAATCGCGTACTGATGAAATCATTGAAATCACAGCCCGTCAGGAGGAGAAAAAACGTCTTGAATCTAAATCGGATTCGGAAGAAGAATCAAGCATTAAAGTTTCTTCTGGAAATAAAGGTTCCATGAAGCAACCTGATGAAAAAACTGACGTTGATGCGACCGATGATGAAACTCCCCCTCCCTTTACAAAAGAATGATGATAAGCTTTCGTATGCGAGGAAATATTATCGAATACTAAAAAGGATGTAATTTTAATCACATATTTCGAGATATTTAGAACTTACTTAACTGATAAACTATATGAGACTAAATTCAGTATTAGCCTATGGTGCGGTGCTTGCGTCGCTCTCTATCGTAGCCACAGGCTGTAAAAAAGAGGCTCAACAGCAGCAACAACAGGTTCCGGAGTTGGCCGTAATGACGGTGCAAGCAACTGACGCAACCATGGATACCTCCTACCCTACGACTCTTGAGGGTGAGAATGATATCCAAATCCGTCCGCAAGCGACGGGATTCCTTACGCGTGTTTGCGTTCAGGAAGGCCAACACGTAAATAAAGGTCAGGCGCTTTTTGAAATAGATAAAGTTCAGCTTCAGGCTGCCGTTGATCAAGCTCAGGCTGCCGTAGCGGTAGCTCAGGCTAATGTCAACACTGCGCAGACGAACGCTAATAATAACAAGATGCTTTACGACAAGCAGATTATAGGGGCTCCTGCTTACCAGACTTCGGCAGACGCATTAAATGCAGCCAAAGCTCAGCTTCAGCAAGCACAGGCGAATCTGACGGCAGCTCGAAAAAATCTGTCGTATGCCGTAGTGACAGCTCCTGCTTCCGGAGTCATAGGAGCAATCGATATAAAGGAGGGCTCGCTCGTTTCTCCTTCTACCCTGCTTACGGTGCTTTCAAACAATGCTGATATGCAGGCATCCTTCTCCTTTACTCAGAACGAACTTCTTGAGCTCACCCAAAACGGAGCACGCAGCATCCAGCAGACGATAGCAGCTATGCCTCCGGTAAAACTCCAGCTTCCCAACGGAGAAATTTACGGACAGCAGGGTCGCATTGTCAGCATCTCAGGAGTACTTGACGCTTCCACCCGTAGCGTGACGGCCAAAGCAATATTTCCTAATCCCGATGGCCTTCTACATAGCGGAAATACCGGAAAGGTGCTTATTCCTACCACCTATCAGAACATCATGATGATTCCTCAGAATGCTACTTATACTTCACAGGATATGCGTTTTGCATTCGTGGTTAATGATTCAAATATGGTTCATGCAGTTCCGGTGACTGTATCCAAGCAGGATGACGGACAGTCGTTTATCGTCACAGAAGGTCTTAAGCCCGGAGAGCGCGTCGTAATTGAAGGCGTAGGTATCTCTGTGCAAGAGGGTATGACCATTAAGCCCAAGAAGTAAAAATCAGACTCCCTGATCGGCCCGGATTGAAAGCCGAGCAGCAGGGATTGTCTCTATGGAGCAAATCTGAAATTTTTATGAAGTTAGCAACTTTTATCACTCGACCCGTACTATCTACCGTCATCTCGATATTTATCGTATTGCTCGGTATTCTGGGTCTGATGGGACTGCCGATCGAGCAGTATCCCAATATTGCGCCTCCGACCATCCAGGTCACAACTTCTTATACGGGCGCTAACGCACAATCCGTGCTCAACTCTGTAATTGTCCCTCTTGAGGAGCAGATTAATGGAGCTGAGAATATGGATTATATGTATTCTCAGGCAGCCAACAACGGTTCGGCCACAATCAACGTAGTCTTCAAGCCGGGCACAGATCCGGACATGGCCGCCGTCGACGTTCAGAACCGTGTGGCTAAAGCTCAGTCTTTTCTTCCGGCCGAGGTGACTCAGGTAGGCGTCATTACGCAGAAGCGCCAGTCATCGATGCTCGTCGTATTCAACCTCTTTTCTCCCGACGACAAATATTCCCGGGAGTTTATCGAGAACTATATGGCGATCAACGTTGTCCCTGTTATCAAACGTATCTCCGGAGTAGGCGACGCTATGGTCATGGGTTCGGACTATTCGATGCGAATATGGCTGAAGCCGGAAGTGATGGCTCAATATAATCTGATGCCTACTGATATTTCAGCTGCCCTTGCCGAACAAAACATTGAGGCAGCTCCGGGTCAGTTTGGTGAGCAAGGTAAGCAGTCGTTTCAATACGTAATGCGCTATAAAGGACGCCTGACCAATGAAAAAGAATTCGAAGATATAATCATCAAGGCTACTCCCGACGGACAGATTCTCCGCCTGAGCGACGTGGCGGATGTAGAACTCGGACGTCTTTCCTATGGTTTCTCCTCTATGACAAACGGCCATGTCGGTTGCGCGGCTCTCGTGTTCCAATCTCCGGGGTCAAATGCCACTGACGTAATCAACAGTATTCTCAAGCAGATCGATACTTTCCAGAAAGAAGCCCCGAAAGGACTGGAGTTCAAGGTTGTCATGAATGTCAATGAGTTCTTGTTTGCTTCTATCCATGAGGTTATCAAGACTCTAATCGAGGCATTCGTGCTTGTCTTTTTGGTAGTTTTCATCTTCCTCCAGGACTTCCGTTCGACTCTCATTCCTATGATTGCGATACCTGTAGCTCTTATAGGCACATTCGCTCTGCTTTATCTCTTCGGATTCTCAATCAACCTTCTTACTCTCTCCGCTCTTGTATTGGCAATTGCCATTGTGGTCGATGACGCGATAGTCGTCGTCGAGGCGGTCCATGCTAAACTTGATGAAGGATATCAATCAGCCCGCAAGGCCGCCATCGACGCTATGAATGAAATCGCGTCAGCTCTGATCTCGATTACTCTCGTCATGATGCTTGTCTTTATCCCCGTATCATTCATGGGAGGCACATCGGGTGTATTTTATCGTCAGTTCGGTCTGACAATGGCCATGGCAATAGCACTTTCAGCTCTTAACGCTCTGACCCTTTCTCCCGCGCTTTGCGCCCTCTTCCTTAAGCCCCATAAGACTGAAGAAGATGCGGAAGAATCAGGCATCGACAATGCTGAATTCGATGGTCATACTCCGGATGCCAAACTTAAAAAAGAGCAAGCTAAAAAACTTCCGTTCAAGAAAAGATTTTTCTATTGGTTTAATGTATATTTTGATGCTCTTCTTAATAAATATGGTAAGGTAGTATCTTTCTTCATTCATCACAAAGTCACTGTCATGGCTGTTGTCGTAGCGGCTATAGGCGTGCTTGTCTGGCTTATGGGCAAGACTCCGACAGCGATGGTGCCAAATGAAGATACAGGTACGATAATGGGCGTAGTGATGATGCCTCCGGCTACTTCCATGGAAGAGACGCAGAAAGTGATGAATGCTGTCGATAGTATCTGCGGCCTCATTCCGGAAATCAAGGACCGCACTGCTATCACGGGTTATTCATTTGTCGGCGGACAAGGTAATACTTATGGCTCATTCATCATCAAACTGAAGCACTGGGATGAACGCCACGGCGATGGCTCAACTGCTGATGCTGTCGTCCAGAAATTGTATGGCATGACTTCCGGCATCCACAACGGCCGGGTAATGTTCTTTACTCCCCCGATGATCACAGGTTATGGTATGACCTCGGGATTCGAGTTTAAACTGCAAGACAAGACAGGCGGAGATATCAATAAATTCTTCCAGATCTACCAGACATTTATCGGCGCGCTTAATCAGCGTCCCGAGATCCAGATGGCTTATTCCACATTTAACCCGACCTTCCCTCAGTATCTGGTAGAACTCGATGTTGCCAAAATCAAGCAGGCAGGTCTTACACAGAATGCAGTTCTCACGGCGCTTCAGGGTTACTACGGTGGCATGTATGTCTCTAACTTCAATAGTTTCGGTAAACTCTATCGAGTCATGATGCAGGCCGAGCCATCCGCTCGTGTCAATCCTGAGACCCTTAAACAGGTGAAGGTACGCAATGGGTCGGAAATGGCTCCGATCGATAACTTTGTTACTTTGAAACGTGTCTATGGTCCTGACCTTCTGACTCGATTCAACCTCTTTACTTCGATCGATATTACGGGTACGCCGGCCCCCGGAGTTTCTTCAGGCGAAGCAATCAGAGTAATCGCTGAAGTTGCATCACAGACCCTTCCTGACGGCTACGGTTATGAATTTGCCGGTATGACCCGCGAGGAGACTACTCAAGGCTCGAGCCAGACCGCTTATATCTTTGGTCTCGTACTTCTCTTTGTATATCTCTTGCTCTCCGCTCAATATGAAAGTTATCTGCTGCCTTGGGCTGTGATTCTTTCTGTTCCATTCGGCCTTATGGGTACCTTTATCTTCGCGCAGATAGAAGGAATCGCAAACAATATCTATCTTCAGATCGCACTGATCATGCTTATCGGCCTGCTTGCTAAGAATGCTATCCTCATCGTGGAGTTTGCTCTTGAACGCAGACGCACGGGCATGAGCATCGTCAATTCAGCTATTCAGGGTGCGATAGCCCGTCTGCGTCCTATTCTCATGACTTCCCTTGCAATGATCATCGGCCTGCTTCCTCTGATGTTTGCGACGGGTGCCGGCGCTAACGGCAACCGTGCCCTCGGCTCAGGAGCTATCGGAGGCATGCTGATCGGCATGATATTCCAGGTGATCATCGTGCCTTCACTCTTCGTAATCTTCCAGAAGATTCAGGAGAAGATATCTCCCTATAAATGGAAGGATAAAGATATGTCGGAAATATCATCTGAGATAGAGCAGTATTCAATAAAGAAGTAACCGGAATTCAATTCGCTTTACTAATGAAATTATCAAATATATGTTCTGCAGCGATAGCTCTCGCCCTTATGGCGGGACTATCGAGCTGCAATCTTTATAAGAAGTATGAGCTTACTGACGAGACCGCGATCATCAACGATTACCGAAAGGCTCTTGAAGCTCCCGTAGATTCCACTTCTTTGCCATATCTGGGTTGGAAACAGGTCTTCACTGATCCTCAATTACAAAGCCTAATTCAGATGGCGCTCGACAATAACAAGAATCTAAAGAATGCAATGCTCAATATCGACATTGCCCGCGCCCAGCTGAAAGGAGCGAAACTAAGCTATTTCCCTTCGGTAGCACTAACTCCCAACGGTGGCACCGCCTCTTACGGCGGATCCCATATGAACTGGAGTTATACGATCCCCTTGGCTGTCAATTGGGAGATCGATGCATTCGCTAAGATTCTCAATCGCAAACGCGGTGCCAAGGTCGGAGTGGAGATGGCACAGGATTATGCAGCTGCCGCACGCTCGCAGATAGTATGCGGAGTCGCGTCTACCTATTATGCCTTGGTTTTGCTTAATCAGCAACTCGGACTGACCCAACGCACAGCTATCATATGGAAAGATCAGGTCGAGGCTATGAAACTGATGAAGGAAGCCGGCATGGTTAATGCTGCCGGTGTTGCCCAGAGCGAAGCCAACTATTATAGCATCATGGCGTCTATTCCGGATCTTGAGCAGCAGATTCGTGTCACCCAGAATACTCTCTCGCTACTTCTCAATACTTATCCGCAGGAATGGCAGGTCACTTCCAATCTTGATTTCGACATTCCGTCTGCTCTTATTGACGGCCTTCCGATCAATTATCTTGCAGTAAGACCCGATGTAGCCGCCGCAGAACGGAATATGGCTTCGGCATATTATTCACTAAACTCGGCAAAAGCCAATTTCTATCCGTCGCTGACCATATCCGCTCAGGGAGGATTCACGAACCTTCTCGGGAGCATTGTTTCGAATCCCGGAAAATGGTTTGTGCAACTTGCCGGATCTCTGGCAGCTCCTATCTTCTCCAGAGGGCAGAATATAGCAACTCTCGAAGCTGCTAAAGCTAATCGTCAGATCGCACTGAATGACTTTGAATATGCAGTCCTTAATGCATCGGCAGAAGTCAGCGATGCCATGATCAAGTACCATAAGAATGCAGACAAGAAAGTGCAGGTAGACAAGCAGATCGAAAGTCTGGAAAAATCCGTGGAATATACACAGGAACTTCTTACTTTCAATCAGTCTACCACTTACCTTGAAGTGCTGACTGCTCGCTCGCAGCTATTGCAGGCTCAGCTTGCAGGACTTTCTTGTTGGCACAACAAGGTGACCGCGCTTATTGATCTCTATCAGGCCGCCGGCGGCGGACGATAAATTTTCTTGATATCCTCATCCTGCAAACTTTTGATAGCTGGATGAGGATATCAACCTATTTTTAAAGATTCGTGCAACCTCAAAATCCTTACCAGATGAATAAAATAAGTAAACTCGCATTCGTCGATCCCGATGCTAAACTCGGCGACAATGTCACTATCCATGCCTTTGCCTATATTGAGTCAAACGTTGAAATCGGCGATAATTGCGTAATCCGCCCTAATGCAGTAGTGCGTTCAGGCGCGCGAATCGGCAATGACTGTCATATCTATGAAGGAGCAATTATATCCGCTACTCCGCAGGATTTCCGTTGGAACGGAGAAGACAGCTTCGTAATTATCGGTGATCAAACTATTATCCGCGAGCATGTCATCATCAATCGATCAATCCGTAAAGATGGAGCGACGAGAGTCGGCCACAACACTTTCATTATGGCTCAGACGCATATAGGGCATGATTCGACCATCGGCAACTACTGCGTTCTTGGCAATGCTGTCAAAGTTGCAGGAGATATAAACATTGGCAATTACACAATTCTGAGTTCCAATGCTCTGGTACATGAACGTTGCGATGTTGGCGATTGGGTATTGATAAAAGGAGGATGCCGAGTCAATAATCACGTTCCACCTTATACTGTCATGGCTCATAATCCTATAGAATACAAGGGTATTAACTCCTACGTTATGAGAAAGGGTAATATGGCGGAGCAACTGATTGATGACATAGCCAGCGCTTACCGTCATCTTTATCACTCAAACACGTCGGCTTTCAACGCCTTGAAGCGTATAAAGGCTGATGTCCCCGACAGTCCTCAGAAAAGCGAAATAATAAAGTTTATGAAAGATCATAAGCTTCAGCTCGCTGCTCTTCCAAAGGATGTCAATGAAGATTAACCCATAACAACAATAGAATTGTAGAAAGCAGGATCCGGGGGATTCACTCCCCTATCCTCTTTCTACGCTCTTTTTTCACCATCCCTGTCACTTAATAAAATTTGAAAGATGGATGCAAAATCTACAATGGTCCGCGCTGCCTCCGGCAGCGTATATGTATTGATTATAGTCATTGCCTGTTGGATAGGAGAATTCGGTGTGACTTTCCTATCGGCACTATTCGCGGCCTTAGGTGTAGGAGAGTTCCGAAGAATGCGTTTCGGACACTCCCCTGCTGTCGCTTATCTATCCGCCTTTAATGCCTTAGGGGCGATTTTGCTATCTTTATCTATCTATATGTACCCCATATTCCTGTGGCTGATATGGCTGTTGTGCAGAATGATCATTACGATTTATTCCCGCCAGGAGCATCCCGAGAAAATCTTTGCCGTAGACATGTGCGGTCAAGTCTATGTCGGAGTGCCAATGGCTATTCTTACTTCGATGGGTTATTATTGTGAGGAACTCAGCATGACATGCATGCCAATTCTTTCAATATTCATTCTGATATGGGTAAATGATACAGGAGCCTATTTATTTGGATCTACACTTGGCCGACATAAGATGTTTCCACGCGTCTCTCCCAAAAAATCATGGGAGGGATTCTGGGGTGGCTGTCTGTGTACTATCGGTGTCGGAGCGCTAATCGGATGGTTTGACTCTCCTCTATCAGCCGAATATCTTGGAAATAAGGAATTATTCTGGGCTCTTACAGGTGTCGTAGTCTGCGTAGCCTCAACATTTGGAGATCTGTTTGAATCCGTAATTAAGAGAAATCTTAATATCAAGGATTCGGGAAATCTTATTCCCGGACATGGAGGAATATTGGATAGGATTGACTCTCTGCTGATGGTCCTCCCGGCTGTCGCAGTATTCCTGGCGTTTTATGTAGTCATTCTTGCAAGCATGATAGGATTTGCCGAACTTTGATATACTCACTGAATCGTAAATTTCCCATTTTCTACATAATTTAAATAGTCATAGCTTACTTTTCATCAGCGATTTCCATAAATCCTTCTGCACTCGTAAATCGACTGTTTTATGTTGCTCTTACCCCTCACAATTCTTACATTAACATGAAATTATTTCATCCTCTAATTGTCATCCTGTCATTGATGCTATTCTCAGGAGCATCAGCAAAGGCGCAGACTCACTATAATTCGAATATAGCGATCGGAATAAAGGCCGGCGCAGACTTGTCAAGAATGTTTTTCAACCCGGGAGTAAAACAAGATCTCAAACCCGGAGCTCTGGCCGGATTTACTTTCCGTTATGTTGAGGAATCTCATTTCGGCCTCGTGGCTGAACTTAATTTTACACAACGGGGATGGAAAGAGAATTTTGAAGGTAAACCATTGAGTTATTCCCGCACCATAGACTATCTCATGCTCCCTGTATTGGCTCATATCTACTTTGGTCGCAGAGGACGTTTTTTTGTAAATATCGGTCCGGAGATAGGCTTGAGGATTTCGGATAAGGCAAGTAGTAATTTCGACATTTATAATGCATCTAATAATTCTGATATGCCAAAGTATCACGAAATCAAACAATATACCGAACCTATCAAGCAACGTGTGGATTACGGTATTTGCGCTGGATTGGGTGGGGAATTCAGTGTAACTCAACGGCATGCACTTTATGGTGAAGTACGGTTCTATTATGGACTGGGGAATCTCTTCTCTTCAAATCGGCGTGATTACTTCAATGCATCGAATTCCATGAACCTTGAGTTCACTCTCGGATATTGGTTGAGAATACATTGAATTCTTTAAAGATTTCATATTTTACTGATTATTATTCCCAAATTCATGCAAGACAATCAAGACCCGGATTATTAAAAAAGTAAATTACCGGGTATAAAGCTGAAGTCTGAATAAGAGCCAGTTTACTAAAGAATGTTAACGAGAAAATGTACAGATTTTGAGGCAG
>JAIDYR010000100.1 GCA_029057985.1 Muribaculaceae bacterium
GCTCCTTCTTCAACTTGCGAAATGACCTCTAAAATACGCCGCCCGGACTTTTGCTTTTTTTATAAAACGGGGTCTTAACTCACCGCCTGATATTTTAACACTTTAACATGGTTTTGGACTTGACCTCACATGACCCAAAATGGGGATGAACAGATAAATGAAAAGAGCTGAATTCCGAAGAATCAGCTCTTAGTTGCCTTGGAAGGACTCGAACCCTCACTAAAGGTGCCAGAAACCTGCGTGCTACCATTACACCACAAGGCATTGTCTCTTTTGTCAACCGGAGGAATCCGAGATGTCGGCCCTTGTTCCCTTTTGACACTGCAAAATTAGTGCTTTTTTCTGATTCCACCAAATTTTTCAGCAACTTTTTTTAATTGATACCCCATCTTTTTTCTTTGTAGATTGATATTCAATATTTTATTTTTATCAATTTTTTGCCTTTCTCAAATCCTTATTTCAATATTAAGTCCCCTTTACGAATAATTGTAACGTAAAGGGGACTTTATTGAATAGTTAGGGTTAGCTTACGAAACCTAAATTATTGACCATTGAACAGTGTTTTGATTGAACCTAATGAAGACAACAAAGATGATGCCTCATAGGGCATGTAGATGACTTTGTTGTCTTTCCCCGCCGTCATGTCGCGGAGAGCCTCTATGTATTTCATCGCGAGCATATAGGCGGCCGGATCAGTCTTGGAGATATCCGATCCTGTCATGCCGTTTTGAGGAATCATGCCGTTGTCAGCAACTGCTTCAGCTACTCTGCGGATTGCATCAGCCTCTGCCTTAGCATTCAGGATAATAGCCTCCGCCTCACCTTCGGCTTTAAGAATCTGAGATTGCTTATGAGCCTCTGCTTCATTGATTCGGGATGCTTTTTCACCTTCCGAACGCAGAATGCGCGATTGCTTCTCACCTTCAGCATTAAGTATCTCAGCTCGACGGTTACGTTCAGCCTGCATCTGCTTCTCCATAGCTACCCTTACACTTTCAGGAGGAGTGATATCCTGTAGTTCTACCCTATTGACTTTCACTCCCCATTTATTAGTAGCATCGTCAAGAATGGCCTGAAGTTTGGTATTGATTGTATCGCGGGAGGTAAGGGTTTCATCCAGTTCCAACTCTCCTATCACGTTACGAAGAGATGTCTGCGTAAGCTTTTCTATCGCGTTGGGAAGATTATCTATTTCATAGACTGCTTTCTTGGGGTCCGTAATCTGAAAATAGAGAAGTGCATTAATTTCCGTCGTAACGTTATCTCGGGTGATAACCTGCTGCGAAGGGAAGTCATAAACCTGCTCCCTAAGATCGATTATCTTGGTAGTAGTGGTCCTGACATAGTTTCTTCCGCCTGATGATTCGCTTTTGCGTGTATATATCATCTTTGGGCGATCGATAAATGGAATGATGAAATTCAGACCCGGAGAAAGAACGCTATGGAAGCGTCCGAGACGTTCGATCACCCTGGTTTCGGATTGAGGCACAACCTTAACTCCGGCTGAAATTATTATGATAGCCAGAATGATCAGAAGCGCAAGAATAATAAGAGTAGTCATATTTAAATATCATTTTTAAGTTTTCCAATGAATCATGAATCATAAATCAATCCCGGCCGGTAGGCTTTACAATGAGAATTATGCTGTCGTAGCCTACTACTGTTACTTCCGTGCCTGCAGGAATCTTTAAAGAAGAATCTTCCGGGCGAATCTGCCAGTTGTCGCCGTCAATTTTTGCCCTCCCGGGATTTACGTTCGTAGAGGGTTCGGTCGTTATGGCTTTTCGTCCGATAAGGGCATCCATTCCGGTAGCTATAGGACGAGATTTTCCCTGGTAAAACTTCTTAAGCCACGGTAGCAACCCGATATAACCGAGGATGCACACTCCTACCAAAAGCGCCCCTTGCAATACAACATTCAAATCAAGCATGGCTCCTGTCATTGCAGCCAACGCACCGAGTGCCACACACAATGACCATACCGACTGCGAAAATAATTCGACAATAAAAAAGATGACAGCTATAATAAGCCAGAGCGACCAGAGATGCATATATTTCCTATTTTATAGATACTAATGCAAATTTACAAAAAATTCGCGAGTATGCAAAGAGCGATAGTCGGCCATAGGCCGGTTCGCGGGGATAGAACAATAACGTGTTCCGCGTTATCTGACCCTCAAACCCCTCACACTCAAAGGGCTTTTCCGAAAGGAAAGGCTCTTACCGTGTGTATAACGTTTGTTTAACAAACTTTTGTTTGATTTGGAGTGTTGAAATTTTGTAGATTGCAAAATTATCACTAACTTTGCGATATAAAACAAGGGTAGTTTCCCCATAAAGAAATACTTCGAGTGCGAAAGCAACGATTTTAGGCATCTGCTGGCGCAGATGGGAAAGAGCAACCGAAAGGCTGCTCTTTTTTCTTTAATGGGGTATTACCTTGAATCCAAGCATCGCGCCGTGCGATGAATATATATTTGGCTTTATAATTTCAAATGCCGGGTTTGGAGCTTCGGGATTAAGCACTTTCCTTGCTATGGGATATGCGATTAGGTCTGCTATCTGCAATCCAATTATATTCTCTTTTTTAGCTCTTGATGTAAATGCACCAATATGACATTGCAATCGTTCAGGTTCTACCCATTTTGTCCCGGTTACACGCAAGCCATTGTAAAACTTTGTCAAGGTCTTATCCTCAATCTTTCCTCGCTTTTCAAATATTATGTCAATAGTGGCTGCTTCACTTTTATCATCGACACAAAATATACTTCGCTCTATAAGATACGACAATGATAGTCCGTAAACATCTTCCGTATTACTAAATAATCTGATAAACGCTTCTTTCAGAATCGTACACGCAACAACTACATAAACATCATTTTGCGAAAGAATTGCATTAACTCTTTCATAAAAGCGATTTTTTATATCCTGGTCTAATAGATTTATAAACTCATTCTTGCATCTACGAATTTCGCGGGAATGAATTATTACGTCTTGGTTGCCCCAAAACTCCATTTTCAATGCGTTAAATTCTTCTTCGAGCTTACGTTTATTCGCTCTTGACACAAGAACACCGCATAATGTAAATACAGGAAAACTCGGATGTAATAAGCAAATTTTAAACCACCAAATTTTGGTAAAATTCAATTACCAGTTAAAAATTGATTGTTTTGTAGGATT
>JAIDYR010000101.1 GCA_029057985.1 Muribaculaceae bacterium
ATTAACGGAAATCTTATCCAATATCAATCCTGAATTGAAAATATTTTGAGATAACACTGAAAAATTGTAAATTTGCAGTCCCGAAACAACAAATATATAAAGAATGCCCGAGACACCACGTCTCGCAGCTGTACGTCATTTTCAGCCTTTTGGCTCAGTCGTTTAGCCCGCTAAACTCCTGAGCGCTGCAAGGCCAAAACTGACGCACATCTGCGACCCGGACTTTTGCTTTTTTTATAAAACGGGGTCTAAGTGGTATGTTAAGTTTCGTTTGCGAGAATAAAATAAAAAACCTTATATCATGCTTCGAATTAAAAGTTTCATTCCGGGAGTCATTGCTCTCATATTGCTTATGACGCTTGGCTCCTGCAATAAAAAGAAAAACGCCATTGAAGGCATTCCCTTCCAGACGGAAGAAAATGGGAAATGGGGCCTTGTCAAGCCGAATGGTGAGGTAATCGCACTTAAGGAATTCAAGCAGGCTCCGACTGTCGCGACGGATGACCGCTACTGGGTTATGAACTCCAAGGGCTACTATGAACTTTATGCTGTCGGCGAGGAGCAACCCGTAAATGACTCAGAGTATCGGTATGTTTCACTTTTCCAGGATGGAGAGGCTGTAGTCACCAAGCGTGATGAGAGCGTGTCGGTTATCAATAAGAAGGGTGAGATTGTAGCTGATCTTGCGAAAGTCGGGAAATATACGCCCGATCTTTTCCAATATTTTGTCGACGGGCTCATGGTATTCACAGCTAACGACAAAATGGGCGTCTGCACAACCCACGGTGATATAATTCTCGAACCAATCTATGGATTTATCAATAAACCGGCCGACGGAAAGATCATCGTGACCGATACTATAGCCATGCGTTCCATGGCTGAGGGAGACAGCCTGAAGAAAGGCAACACTATTATATTCGACTATAAAGGAAATGAGATTCTCAAACTTCCCCGTAAGAAATATGATATTGTAGGCGACCGCTTCTACGGTGATTACTTAGCTGTCGGCAACTATGAAGAAGATACTGACAATTCGGATGAATTGGAAGGTTTTCTTACAAAGTTCGGTATAATCAACATCAAGGGGGAACTTATCATCAAGCCGTCAAAGAAATATCGTAATATAGGGGAAATGTCAGGAGAAATGTTTTCCTATTATGACGGAGAGAAATATGGCGTCAAGACTATAAAGGGAGAAAAGGTGCTCGCTCCGAAATATACAATAGTAGAATTTTCGGGCGATCACATGATTGCAACCCTATATCCGGAAGATGAATCATTTGACTTTGAATCGATCGAAGCTAATATCTATGATAAGGAGGGCAACGCCATTCTTCCGAAGAAATATCACGAAATAAAGATTTTCGGTGACAATATCTTTGCCAGTCAGGAGGAAGGCAAATGGGTCATCCTTGATATGAAAGGTGAGAAAGTCAAGGAGATGCCGAAAATATATGCCATCAACTACTGGAATGAAGGCACATATGCCGTCATGTCGGATAAGATCAATATCGAAAAATTCGTGAAGAATCTCGATTTCTCCGCTACATCTCTCGGTAAACTGACTTTTAATACGACAGTGCAGCAGGCAATTAAGATTCAGAATGAAACCTTCTCATATACGACTACCAATAAGCCTAAAGCTGCGGATTATAATTATACCGACCAACTTTCAATCTATCGCCGAGTTGACGGCGTTGACGTGACCGAGACAATCAAATACCCCAATAATCTCAGCCACATGAACTACCGCAACGAGAAGGTAATCGACTTCTGGTGGGGGTATACGTATTATTACCATATAAACAAAGTGCCGACCGGATACGTCTTCACAAATTCCAAGCCTGAAATGCTGAAGATGGAATTTAATAACTATGGTGTGCTTCGCGGCAAACTCAAATCCCTCTTCAAGGCTCTCTGTAAGCGCTTCGATCAGCTTGGCACGCCGCTCGAAAGCAATGGTGCTGCCGCTCTTTACCAGTTGCCCGGCGGAAAATATGCGATGATTTATCTTGAATCAAATTCCGTCACTGCAAAATGGGGAAGTCTTTCATCATCGCAGCGTAATATTTACGAATATGCAGGCAATAAGGAAGATCTCTCGGTTATGGAGGAAGAGGGTGACTGATGAGTCCAATATAGAATCCGAGGAATTGAGAAAATCAGGATATAAATGAATACTCATACGAAGATACAGATACTCAGTCTCCTCATCCGTCTGCTCCCGCTTTGCATGCTTATCGCGTGCGGAGCGGGAGGAAGCGCTGAGGAATTTAATAAGATAGTCTACAGACCCTCCGATGCCGGAGGGTTTGAGATTCTTGGAGCGCCGGGAAGGGAGAGTGTCATAATCAGATCTCATTCCCCCTGGCAGGGAGCTTCCTCATCGGAGACCCGCGATTTATTGATCGTCAGAGGAGGAGAGGCCGTCCCCTCGGATTTCCGGGGTCAGGTTCTAAGCGAGAAAGCGGAGCGTATTATCTGCATGTCGTCGGGCCACATCGCAATGATTTCATTGCTGGGCGATGGCGAAAAGATTGTGGGTGGTTCTTCACTCGATTTTGTGACTTCTCCGGAGATACAGAGTCGGCGAGGCGACTTAATGGAGGTCGGCCATGAAGGAAGCATCGATTATGAGGCCCTCGTAGCGGCGCGACCGGATCTGGTCATTCTATATGGTGTCAATTCGGCTAATCCTATGGAAGCAAAACTCCGGGAATTGAAGATTCCATATATTTATATCGGGGATTATCTTGAGGAATCCCCCCTGGGAAAGGCTGAATGGCTCGTAGCCATAGGGGAATGTCTTGACAAACGACGTGAGGCTATCGAGCAATACAGGCCCATCAAGGAAAATTATATTTCAATGAAGGCGAGGGTAGACTCTCTCGGGAGTGTCAAGCGACCGAAAGTGATGCTCAATGGCCCCTACGGAGATCAATGGATGATGCCTCCGAAAGGGAGTTATATGGTTCGACTGATTGAGGATGCCGGGGGCGAATACCTCTATAAAGGAGGAAAAGGGAATACGTCGCAGGCTATTTCCAATGAGGAAGCCTTGAGCCTTATGAGCGAAGCCGACCGCTGGTTAAATGTCGGAAGCGCGTTTAAATCTTTGGAAGATATCCGTCGCGGCGTTCCGTTGATGGCGTCGAGCGAAGTGGTAGGGCATGGGGAGGTATATAACAATACTTATCGTTCGACCCGGGCGGGAGGCAATGACTTTTATGAGTCCGGCATTGTTAACCCCGATCTGATCCTGAGGGATCTGATCAAAATAATGCATCCTGACGTTGTCAGCGAGCCATTCTTTTATTATGAGCAACTTCCTGCTGTCGCACCGGCAGCAATCGCTGAAGAGGATTGTGAGCATGAATATCCGTCCGAGCACGACGAAGTTCATGACCCCATGCCATAATAAATCTCATACCGGCTAAAAGATAGACTATATCATTCTAAGTATCGAAGTCAAGATGATTAAGACCCGACTGATTTTTGCTTGCATGGTTTTGATGACTCTACTCCTTTTCAGTATTGATCTGACAGTAGGAGGGGTGAGCATTTCGTTGGGAAATGTATGGAGAAGTCTGACATGGGGGTATTGCCCGCCACAGGAGCGCACGATTATTCTCGACATCCGCCTTATCAAAGGAATCGTAGCGGTCTTATCAGGGGCGGCTTTGACCGTCAGTGGCTTGCAGATGCAGACGCTGTTCAGGAATCCCCTGGCCGGTCCCTATGTGCTCGGTATCAGTTCGGGAGCCTCTTTGGGCGTGGCACTCTTTATTCTTGCCGGTCCGTTGCTTCGATTGCCCTCCACATTTATGTCGCTCGGAGTTGCCGGAGCAGCCTGGATTGGCTCTGCTGCAATTCTGATAGTAATTGCGATTGTCGGACGAAGGATAAAGGATATAATGGTCGTCTTGATTTTAGGAATGATGTTTTCAAGCGGAGTGAGTGCAATAGTGCAGATACTTCAGTTTTTGAGTAAAGACGAAGCATTGAAAAATTTCGTTATCTGGACGATGGGTTCATTAGGCGATGTGACGTGGAGCAGAATGTGGATTCTTTTGCCGTCGGTAATAGTCGGGCTGCTTCTGGCCATAGTCACCATTAAGCCCCTTAATCTTCTTCTGTTTGGCGAAGAGTATGCGTCGACAATGGGACTAAATGTGAAGCGCGCGCGGGGATTGCTGTTTGCTTCTACTACGCTGCTTGCAGGGACTGTGACGGCTTTTTGCGGGCCTATCGGATTTATCGGACTGGCCCTGCCACACGTAGTCAGGATGATTTTCAGGAATGCTGATCACAGGATCCTGATTCCGGGATGTATACTCTTCGGAGCTATGACAATGATAGTGTGCGATATTTTGTCAAAGTTATTCCTTCTCCCTATCAATGCCATTACAGCTCTGATAGGAATCCCGGTAGTCATTCTTGTTGTGGTTCGTAATTCGAGGGTATAGAATTTTACTCGGCAGGAGGCACGCGGCACAAGCGCCGCGACCAATCGACAAATTAGACGCGGAATTTACGATTTGTCAGGATAATGATTTTGGGTAGAATATTAGTTGGGGCCGGGATATGAGTTTCGGATGGAGATAAATTAGAGATGGAAGAGAAAGAATCTATATTGCAGTTGAAGGGTTTTACTGCCGGTTATACGGGAAGGACTCTGATTGACCCTGTCGATCTGGATTTCCCTTCGTCGCGGCTTACGGCTTTAATCGGTCGTAACGGCACAGGAAAATCAACCTTGTTGCGGGCTATCGCAGGGCTTAATGAAAAATATTCGGGAGAGATTCTTATCTCCGGAAAGGAGATATCAGCTCAGACCTCAGAAGAGAAATCGCGACTGCTGGCATTTGTCAATACCGAGCGGCCGCGAATTGCCGACATGACATGCCGGGATGTGGTAGGGATAGGCAGAGCTCCATATACGGATTGGATCGGCCGACTTACGGAAAATGACGATAAGATTGTAGGGCTGGCCTTGGATCAGGTAGGTATGTCAGGATATGCGGATAGACGGTTGGCAACTCTAAGCGATGGAGAATGTCAGCGCGTAATGATTGCAAGGGCTCTGGCGCAAGACACTCCTGTCGTGCTTCTCGACGAACCCACCTCCTTCCTTGATATGCCGTCGCGTTATGAACTCGTCGCATTGCTGCGAAATCTCGCCCGCGAGAGTGGGAAGACGATTCTCTTTTCAACTCATGAACTTGACATAGCCTTACAACGCTCCGATAGAATAGTCCTTTTGGCTGATTGTCGCCTGAGAATGCTTGACCCCGTGGTAGATCCGGAAGCGGCCGCGGCAGAGATAGAAGATGCTTTTGGAATGAGCTTATAGAGTCCGGATTAATCCGGTCCTATCGGGATTAATCGTCGTAGTGGTGGCCGTGGTTGCCATGATGGCAATGTTTATGCTTATTCTTTTTGTGTTTGTTCTTTTTGTGCTTAGGAGGCTTGGGAGCTTTATGAGGCTTATTATGATGGCCGGGATTATAATACTGTCCTGAATCCCAGTTATAGCCGAAATCATGCTCGACATGTGCCCGAGTTGTGCCGCATGACGATAATACTATTGAAAATACTCCTATAAGGGCGATGAGGAGAAAGCGGTAAATGCGTGTGGTCTTCATAGTAGTAGCAAAAATAACAAATTATAAAAGGTTAGAAAAGGCCCGGAGCAAATTGCGGATTGCTCCGGGCCGACTGTAATATTACTAATCAGAAATTATAACCTATTTTCATGTTGAAGCAGCTCGTAGTGCCGCTATGACCTTGCGTCCAGCAATGTCCGAGATAACCGATGCCGCCATACCAACGTCCGAATTTCAGACCTACCATCGGATTGACGAGAACTGCTCCATGATCGACATCATTAGTATTGATTTCGTAGCCTACATCGAAGGAGAAGAACGGATTAAATGACGCGATTTTTCCTGAAAAGTCTACGCGTCCGAAAATTGGAATCAACGGGCTTGAATCGAAATTCCATTTCTCTGTAAGACCGATTCCGGCGCCGAGTGCTATGTTGGGATGCACTTTGCCGGTGATGCCGCCCTGGAAGTTGAAGGCTGTGAAATGATCCCCCGCCTGCACCGGCTGGAACTCAAGGAAAGGATTGATAGCGCTTGCCGAAAGAGCAGCTGCTCCAAGAGCGATTGAAAGTAAGATTTTCTTCATAGCGAATCGAGTTAAGAAAGCAGACCGAATTCTTTCGGGCGCTTATGTTAATATTTTTAACTTTTTAATGACATATTAACATTATAGCGCAATATTTAGTTCAATTTATAAATATTATTTAGTTCTAAGTAAGTTCCAAAAATTAAACGATATTTGTGATTAAAATTACTTGAACAATAAAACTTGTTCTTTTTGGCTGCTTCGAGCTTGTCAATCAGTCGCATACAAAGTATGCTCCCTCCTTCCGCACTCAAATCAGCTCAAAAATAACTTCCTTTTATTTGTTCATTAATTTTTCTCACTTACTTATATAAAAATAAAGTCCGAGCCATTTTCTATGACTCAGACTCTATTTTTTATATCGGATCAAAGTTTATAAAGCCGATTTATTCATGACCTATTAAGGGGTCTCTTATGGTTGATCCAAGATTCAGGGAGTAGATTAGCGTCCGCTCTGATGGATCTTGTCGCGGAGTGCGGCATTGAAGTTATGTTCTTTCTGGAGTTGCTCTACTGTCAGATGCATGCGATAGCGCCAATAGTGGGTTGGATTAGCCGGAACGTTGATCTGCTCGTCGTTGGGGTTCTCGCGACGCAGTTCGCCATCAGCGCTGAGCCAGTCCTGCAGAGGAATGATGCAGAGCATAGAGGGAGAGGCGAGATGGAGCCAAAGAATCTTATCGCAGATCCAAGGTTCGGCGAAGTAGGGAGAAGCTCCAAATTCGTGAAGCACATTATTAAAGAAGCGCTGGCTCTGTGACGGATCGGATTCCCACCATGCCCGGATTCCGCCCATGTCGTGGGTAGAGGTCGTGCATACGGAGAAGTAAGGATAATGCCAGGTGTCGCCGAATTCCGACTTTGGATCCTTGGGCATTCTCTGAATCTCAAGAGAGAGAATTTCCAGCTGGCGCATTACTTCAGGCACGCAGTCCGGAATCATGCCGAGGTCCTCTCCGCAAGCGAGCATTCCGGTCGCATCAAGCAGCGGGGGAAGTTTCCACATGGCCTTGCCATACCAGAAGTCATTGTGACGGTGATAGAAGAAATCGTTGTAGAGACGATTGAAACACCATTTTTCATAATCCGTCAGATTACGGAATTGATAGGTGAACTGAGCCGAGATGCGCGGATGATAATGGCCCTTCTGATAGGGATCTTCGATGAAGAGAACATCATCGATAAGACCCATAAGAGCGGCCTCGATGCGATCGTTGCGTTCGTTTTTATCAAGATGAGCAAAATGATTGCGCACTTTGACCTGAGTATTGACGAATTCCTTCAGACGATAGCGGCCATGGCCTATGTTGTCGAGGTACATTTCCTTGGCCTCTTCAGTTGCATCGCCGAAGAAATCAGTGAGCATCCATTCGAGAATGAGAGGTTTGGCCTGCACTTCCGGATCGATCCAGAAGTCATAGTTATTTCGGAGTTCATCGGGGGAGAAGGGAAGTGCCGGGTTGAAGTAGCCGAGCAGTCCGTGGAGTGCGTCCAGAGGAATCTGCCATATGCGGAAGAAGCCGAGGATGTGGTCAATTCGATAAGCATCGAAATAATCCGACATTTTGCGGAAGCGTGCTTTCCACCATTGGAATCCATCGGAGGCCATGACTTCCCAGTTATATGTCGGGAAGCCCCAGTTCTGACCGAGTACTGAGAAATCATCCGGCGGAGCGCCCGCGGAGCAGTCCATATTGAAGAGATGAGGACTTTGCCAAGCGTCAACGCTATGGCGACCGATGCCGATAGGGATATCGCCCTTAAGCACTACGCCATGACGATGAGCGTAATCGCGGACCTCACGAAGCTGACGGTCGAGATGATACTGTACGAAATAGAAATAATCTATTTCATTACGGTGGTCTGCGATGTAACGGTCGACTTTATCCGCGTCATATACGGCATATTCTCCCCAAAGGGTATTATCGGGAGTGTGATATTCATCGCGAAGAGCGCACCAAGCTGCGTAGGGCTTAAGCCAATAGTCATTCTCTTCCACGAATTTCTTATACTTCTCGGTCTCCTTGGTCGATAGCCAATCCTGAGCATAGATTTCGTGGAGGTATTCATTTTTGGCATTATTGACAGCTTCGTAGTCGATCTCGTCAAGTTCGTTGAGATGTTTGCCGAGATTTTCGAAATGCTCCATGCGCTTCTTATCTTTCAAGACGCCCACTTTGTCAAGACGGGCATACATCGGATGCAGAGCAAAAGTAGAATTAGCGCTGTAAGGATAAGAATCTACCCAAGTAAATGATTTGGTAGTGTCATTGACGGGGAGGAGCTGGAGCACCTTCTGGCCCGTATCCTCACACCAGTCTACCATCTTCTTGATGTCGATGAAGTCGCCTACGCCGAAGTCTTCCTCAGTGCGGATAGAGAAGACAGGAATTGCCGTGCCGGCTCCTTTCCAGAGACGTCCGGGAGTAGAGAATCTCATTCCGTCGACAACGATGCGTTCAGCCGGAGAGGTCGGGATGATTCCGAATATGCGGTTGGAGATTTCCTCCCAGCCTTTTACAGCACCAGTCTCTTTATTTAGGATCAGGAATTTATATTCGAAGGGTATCTTTACCTCACTTAGAGGGATATTGCATTCCCAGAGGGGATAGTTGGCATCATTCAGTCTGAGAGCCTTCTTGGGATTCCAATGGCCGAGCACTTCCGGTTCGCCGGCCACTGCGAGTACTTCGTCGGGCTCGATCATCGGAGCCCAGATCTTCAGGCATATCGATCCCGGCTCGGCTTTAAGCGCAGAGTCGCGGTAAGGCCGGGATAGCATGCCGTCGACGAAAGCCGAAGAATAGTAGGGCTTGTCGGAGGGCTGATCCTGCCAGGAGTCGAAGATATTATAGAGTGAGATTCCGTCGCCGGGGACGAAACGATGAGGTTTGCCCCATTCGAAGCGCCAAGCCTTCTCGGGAGCCTTGACTATGAAGTAATAATCAAACTCCGGGGTGTTGGCGGGCAAATCAAGATCGAGGGTCCAGGAGTCAGGGCCGGCCAAGGTGAGCTCTGCGGCTTGATGGGGATTGCCGTTGCCCAAAGCCGGGATATCACCACATACGTACAGGGCTTCGCCCCATTGAGTATGATAATTTATGTGCAGTTTTAACTTCATGTGTATAGAATTTTATAGTTAAGATCTAATCTTATGGCTTGGATGGCGATCAGCCGCAGCGCGAAGTGCCGCAGTGAGTGCATATAAGGCATCCTTCCTGATAGACGAGGGTTTCCTCACCGCAGTTCGGACATTTCACTCCTTCAGCCTCCATGCCGTTGGGTATATACTTCTTGAGTGCGCGCTCAACGCCGTTTTTCCAAGTATTGATTGATGCGTCGGCGAGTTCGAGTCCGCTGACGAGTTTAAGGACCTGATCGATAGGCATCCCATATCGCAGGACACCGGAAATGAGTTTGGCATAGTTCCAGAACTCAGGGTTGAATTTTTCAGAAAGGCCTTCGATAGTGGTCTTATATCCGCGCTTATTTATAAACTGGAAGTCATAACGCTTCTTGCCGTCGGCATCATACGCCTTTATAATCTTTCCGTGATTCACGGACTTCGGGCAGAAGATGCCATCTTCATCATCGGCAAGACCCGTAAAGATTTCGTAAGGTTTGCCATCGACAAGTCCTACGAACGCTATCCATTTCTCTTTATTGTTCTGGAAGCGCACGACGTCAGCCTCCAGTTCGACCGGGCGCTTGAGAAGATGCTCAGGATTGCGGATAAGTTTGTTTTCATGCGTCTGCTCCTTATCTTCAGCTTTCTTTTTCCTATCGACGGTCATTGACTCAAGCACATTGTTGCGGGAGCCGTCGCGATATACAGTGCAGCCCTTGCAGCCTGCTTCCCAAGCTTCGACGTACAATTGGCCTACGAGTTCTTCGGTCACGTCGTTGGGCAGATTGATGGTCACTGAGATCGAATGGTCTACCCATTTCTGGACTGTCCCCTGCATGCGCACTTTCTCCAGCCAGTCGATTTCATTGGCTGAAGCTTTATAATAAGGAGAAAGTTTAAGAAGAGTCTCCATTTCTTCCGAGGTCATGTTCTTTTTAGGTTCATGGCCATTGGCGCGCATCCAATCGAGGAATTTATGATGATAGACGACATACTCTTCGAACGCATCTCCGACTTCGTCAACGAAATCTATAGTCACGTTGGCATCGTTAGGGTTTACCTTGCGGCGACGCTTATAGATGGGGGAGAAGACGGGTTCTATACCCGACGATGTCTGAGTCATCAGAGAGGTTGTGCCGGTTGGAGCTATTGTCAGGCAGGCGATATTGCGCCGGCCATACTTCTTCATGTCTTCATATAGTTCCGGGTCTGCTTCGCGCAGGCGGGCAATGAAGGGATTGTCTTTTTCGCGTTCGGGATCGAAGACTTCGAAGGCACCGCGATGGCGGGCTGTCTCGACGCTTGCGCGGTAATAAGCCAGAGCCCAGGCCTTATGCACCTTTTCGGAGAAAGCGGTAGCTTCCGGAGTGCCATAACGGTAACCGAGGGCTGCGAGCATGTCGCCTTCGCCGGTGGTGCCGCAGCCGGTGCGTCGTCCGCGGAGCGTCTTCTCACGAATCTTTTTCCAGAGATTCAGTTCTGTCTGCTTTACTTCATCAGTTTCAGGGTCGGAGGCTATTTTCTCTATTATCATATCGATCTTCTCCATCTCCAGATCAATTATATCATCCATAATACGCTGAGCATATTTGGCATGCTGGCGGAAAAGTTCGAAATCGAATTCAGCTTCCAGAGTGAAGGGATTCTTAACGTAACTGTAGAGATTGATTGCGACCAGGCGGCAACTGTCGTATGGGCATAGAGGAATCTCACCGCATGGATTGGTCGAGATTGTCTGGAATCCGAGATCGGCATAGCAGTCAGGTACGCTCTCGCGGGTGATTGTATCCCAGAAAAGTACTCCCGGTTCGGCGCTTTTCCAAGCGTTGTGGACTATTTTGCTCCATAGGGCCTTCGCGTCGATTTCGCTCGTGAATACAGGCTCCTCAGCATCAATGGGATACTTCTGCAGATAAGGCTTCCCTTCGACGGCAGCCTGCATGAAAGCATCGTCAATGCGGACGGATACGTTGGCTCCCGTCACCTTCCCTTCCGTCATCTTTGCATCTATGAAATGCTCGGAATCAGGGTGCTTGATGCTGACGGTCAGCATCAGCGCTCCTCGGCGACCATCCTGGGCCACTTCCCGAGTAGAATTGGAGTAGCGCTCCATGAAGGGTACGAGCCCCGTGGATGTAAGCGCCGAATTCTTTACAGGACTCCCTTTCGGACGGATATGCGAAAGGTCATGGCCGACTCCTCCGCGACGCTTCATGAGTTGCACCTGCTCCTCATCGATCTTTATTATGCCGCCGTAAGAGTCAGGTTTGCCATCGAGTCCGATAACAAAGCAATTCGATAGTGAGCCGACCTGATGATCATTGCCTATGCCCGCCATCGGGCTTCCTTGAGGCACGATATATCTGAAACCCTTCAGCACGTCGAAGATCTCTTCTTCCGAGAGGGGCGCGGGATATTTGTTTTCTATGCGTGCCAATTCGCGGGCCAGACGATGATGCATGTCGTCGGGAGTCAGCTCATATATATTGCCGGCTGAATCCTTCAGAGCATATTTCGAGGTCCAGACGCGTGCTGCGAGTTCGTCTCCTTTGAAGTATTCAAGCGATGCTTTATATGCTTCATCGTATGTGTATGGAGTAGCCATTTTAGTTGTTTGCCTGAGTAAATTTTTGAATTAGGGGTTATTACTTGATATTTCGAGGGGAGCCCTTATAGAAATGCTTGTACGCGACTACAAAATTAAAAAAAAATTCGTAATTTTGTGGCGGTAAAAAGAAAAAAATTCCCTTTGCCCTTAAAAATTTTCAACCTTCGGGAATCATCATATAGAAGTTTGGATTTCCGAATCGGTCAATATTTCAATTTTGAAATTCTTTAATCTTTCCCAAAATGGAGAACAATTACCATAATCTTGACCTTGAATATTTCACAAAAAGAAGAAGTATAAGGCGGTTTAAATCTGAATCTGTCGATCCGCAACTGCTTGATTCAATTCTGCTTGAAGCATCAAAAGCACCAACATGCGGCAATATGCAACTCTATTCCGTGATTGTCACCCGGGGAGAATCCGAGCGGAGAGCGCTTGCCTCAATGCATTTCAATCAGCCGGCCACTAAGGCTCCCGTAATGTTGACTATATGCGCTGATTTCAATCGTTTTACCAGATGGTGTCAGCTTCGAAATGCAGACGCTGCCTACGACAACTTCCTTTCATTTACTTCCGCATTCGCGGATGCGATGATTCTCGCCCAGCAGATCACTACAATAGCTGAACTTCGAGGCCTCGGTACGTGCTATTTAGGGACAGCAATATATAATGCCCCCGAGATATCCGAACTCCTGAAACTTCCGGAATTGGTAATGCCGGTCGCTTGTCTTGCCATCGGGTGGCCTGATGAAGAGGGCACAGAGACTGAGCGGTTGCCGCTACGGGCTTTTGTGCATGAGGAATTCTATCGAGATGATTCTGACGAAGAGATTCTGAATCTTTACAAAGAGAAGGAGGAGTATGAGCCAAATAAGGGTTATGTGAAAGAAAACGGTAAGGAAAATCTTGCCCAGGTCTTCGCAGAAGTTAGATATCCGAGAGGTATGAATGAAGAATTCTCACGTAAGCTGATTGAATGGCTGAAGCCTACTTTTCTGAAATAATCTTCAGTTATGGATGATCGTATTTAAAAGAAATCATTAGTTGTCATACTTCTTGATAACTGCCAAAACTAACAAAGCCTTTTCCTGACGGAAAGGGCTTTACTAATAATTAAAGAACTTTGTTAATATTAAGAGCTTTGTTATTATTAAGGGAAGTCATATTCGTTAACGGGGTCTTAATGGACGGAAGCCCGGTATTCCTTTGGCGACAGCCCGGTAGCCTTTTTGAAGTATTTGCCAAAGAATGATTGCGACGGAAAGTGGAGTTCGTCGGAAATCTGCTGAATATTAAGATTTGACGACCGGAGCATTACTTTTGCTTCCAGGATGATATGTCGGGTGATCCATTCTACGGCTGAGATCCCTGTCCGGGCGCGCACGGTACGAGAAAGGTGTTTGGGAGTAATTGCAAGTTGCTCGGCATAAAAATCAAGGAAGCGTTCACGCCTGTAATTCTGTTGGACCAGACGAATAAACTGATCCGTGATTCTGTTTTGAGTTGATTCTCTCTGCCCGCTTTTCAGATTCTCATAGTATTTTACTATATGAGAGTAGAAGAAGGCGGAAGTTGTGAATAAGACCGCTTCATAGCGATAGGGATTTTCCGAATCCCGGATAATTCTTCGGATATCGCCATAGAATCTTTCAAAATCAGGTAAATCAGAATCAGCGATCCGGAGAATGGGATGGAGTCCGGCAAGGGAAAAGGCCGACAGATCTTTTACTGTCGCTGATATGGAATCTACCATCTGTTTGGAATATACCATAAATGAGGCCTCGAAATCATCCGAGACCATTGTCGGCATGACTATCTGGTCGGCATAAACATTCAGGATTGCGGGTGCTGTGATATTACGCTGTATGAGGTTGATGTCAGCCGTGCAGGAGCCTCTTGTGATGAAGATGGATGTGAAAGCGGAGAATTTCACGGGATTAGTCACTGCGCGCACCATGACGGCCGGGACTTTTTCCATAAGGAAGAAGTCATGGCGTAATATGTCGCTGACCTTGTCGGGCAGGGGTATATCGTCGTAAATAATTCCCAACTTATTATTTATTTTTTGTTCCGATCTTAAGTTTGTCGGCAAGTATGAGTCCGCCTATGATCAATGCGCATCCCGTATAAGTAAGCGGGAAGATCGGCTCGCCGAGCACGAAGTAGGCCGCAATGATCGTGACGAGGGGCTGGATATAGAGATAATTATTCGTAAGTACCGGGCCGAGTATGCCCATCACCCAGTTCCAGACCAGATAAGCGAGTAGCGAGCAGAATACAACCAGGAATGTGAAGTTAAATATATATTCCGGATGCGCCATGTCGAAGAGCAGCGCGAGATGATAAGGCTCGTGATCGGCAGAGTGCTGCCAGAATAAGATCGGGATCGCCGTGATTACGCCGTAAAAGAATAATTTGCGGGTTATAAACATACCCGAATAGAGCGGAATAAGGCGTTTGGCAGAGAGGGAATAGACGGCCCATGACAGAGAAGCGCATATTGCGAGCAGGTCGCCTTTGGGATTGAATTCCAGTTCTTCCCCTCCACTCATGATTACGCAGGTCACTCCGATAAAGGCAATTATTGATCCTATAATGACCGGAGGGCTGACCTTCTGTCGGAAGACCAGAGCCATGATGGCCGCCGTAAAGAGCGGGGAAATGGAAGCCAACAAGGAGACGTTGCCGGCAGCCGTGAATTTCAGGGCATAATTCTCGGTGATGAAGTATAGTGATCCTGCGCATATGCCGCAGAGCATAAGCTGGAGTTCATCGCGCCAATTATTGGCGAATAATTTTCTGAACGTGAAGATGAGCAGGAGAATGTAGGCTACCGCAAAGCGATAGACATACATCTCTATAGGAGAGAATTGCCCTTGCGTCATCAGGACTTTAGTAGAAAGAAAAGATGAGCCCCACGCAGCGGCAGTCACGAATGCCCCGAAGTGGGCAAGGGCTTTCAGATAATTTGACTTGAAGGGGGAAGCCATAAGGATTTCAGGCCCCGGGCGCCATTACTAAGGCGCCCGGGGTTATGATTTATGATAAGGTGGGAGGATATCAATCGAGTTTATGGATGATGAGACCTGAGCGGAGCTTAGGTTCGAACCATGTGGTCTTCGGAGGCATGATGTTGCCGGTGTCGGCGATATTTATGAGTTGATCCATCGTAACGGGGTAAAGAGCGAGGGCCATCTTCATTTCGCCTGAATCGACGCGCTGCTTGAGTTCGCCCAGGCCGCGGATGCCGCCGACGAAGTCGATACGCTTGTCGGAGCGCAGGTCAGTGATGCCGAGGATATCGCGAAGAATAAGATCGGAAGATACTGTCACGTCGAGTACGCCTATTGGATCAGCATCATTGAAAGTGCCTTCCTTGGCAGTCAGGGAATACCATTTCCCGCCGAGATAGAGAGAGAAGTTGTGGAGGCCGGCGGGAGTATAGATATCCTCACCCTTTTCCTCAACGATGAAGTTTTCAGCGAGTCGCTGCAGGAATTCCTCCTCTGTCAGGCCGTTAAGATCGCGTACTACGCGGTTGTAGTCAATGATCTTAAGATGAGAAGCGGGGAATGCGACAGCCATGAAGTAGTTATACTCTTCGTCGCCTTTATGCTCGGGGTTATTCTTAGCTTTCTCTGCGCCTACAAGGGCAGCTGCAGCGGAGCGGTGATGGCCATCGGCGATGTAGAGGTTGGGGATTTTGTCGAATTCTTCAGAGATGCGGGCTATCATGTCTTCATCCTCAATGACCCAGAGAGTATGTCCGAAGCCGTCGGGTGCTACGAAGTCATATTCGGGAGTGCCGGCAGTGACTGTGCGGATGATATTCTCAAGAGCTTCATTGTCGGGGAATGCGAAGAAGACGGGTTCGATGTTGGCATTATTGATTCTGACATGCTTCATGCGGTCTTCCTCTTTATCGCGACGGGTCAGTTCGTGCTTTTTGATTCTGCCCTCCATATAGTCATTTACCCATGCTGCAACGACGAAACCGTATTGAGTGCGTCCGTCCATAGTCTGAGCATAGATATAATACTTTTCCTTGTCGTCTTCTACGAGCCAGCCTTGCTTCTGGAAATTTTTGAAGTTTTCTACTGCGCGGTCATAGACTTTAGGGTCATGTTCGTCAGTACCGGGTTCGAAATCGATCTCAGGTTTGATGATATGATAGAGCGACATTTCATTGCCGTGAGCTTCTGCGCGAGCTTCTTCGGAGTTAAGAACGTCGTAGGGGCGGGATGCCACTTTTTCCACGAGATGCTTCGGAGGGCGTACACCCTTGAAAGGCTTAACTTTTGCCATGATGTTTTTTAGTTTTTAGATTTTAGGTTGTTGTAAATGGTTTCGGATCTGTTCGGTTTCCAATGCCGTGAGGTATTGGAAGGCTATGAGGAGGAGTTTTTCATCAATCCCTGCCCATCTTTCTGCAATCGGCACAGATGCCGTAGACGCTTGAAGAAGAGTATTCAGGGAGAAAATCAGAGAAATGATGAGAGAGGATACGTTCGGTCAGGACCGGGTCGTCGACTTCGCGGATTGATCCGCAGCGGCGGCAGATGAGGTGAATATGATTGCCTCGACCGACTTCATATCGAGCCTGATTCGGTTCAAAGAGGTGGCGGTTGAGTATGCCTGCCTCGCAGAGAAGTTCAAGAGTGTTATAGACCGTGGCCCGGCTGACATGATAGCCTTCTGACTCCAGTGCATTATACAGCTGATCTACGTCAAAATGAGCCGAAAGCTCAACAGCTTTGGCTAAAATGGCGTAGCGCTCCGGGGTCTTGCGCAGATGTTGCTTTTGCAGAAACTCCGTCAATCTGGAGCGCAAAAGTATGAATTCTGAGTTTTGAGAAGGCATAAAAGATATGTTTTCGACTACAAAGATAAGACTATCCCGCGGGATATGCAAACAAAAAGCCGAAAAATCTTTTAAGATTCATCGGCTTTAAGGTAATAATTGAGTTACCGTAATATATATGGTAGGGTTATATGGTGACTTTGAAATTGCATCATGACTCCCATGGGGAGAATGAAGCGTGTATATTCATTGCATTACCGGGTTAATGGCGGAAGAAAGCCTTGAATTCTTCGACGCGGCGTGCGTGGATTCTCTTATGGACCTTCCCCTTATAATGGCACATTGACTCGAAAGCCTGCTGAATATTTCGGTTGCCTTGCTTGAGCAGGCTTACAACAGTCGACTTATTGACGCGGCCGGGGCCTACATTATAAGCTAGAACGCCAAGTAGGAGAGAGTCTTTTCCGTAGGACTTGTAATAGTCCACAAGTTTCTTCAGATCCTGACGCAACAGCGCGTCGGCTTGTTTCTCTGAAAGAGTTGTCCCTCGGCGATATTTTTCGCCGGGTTTCACCAGATGGCCGTATCCTATCAGCGGCCAATGTTTGGAGGAGTGTAGAGTCTCGTACTTTTTTATCATCGCCACGGCCTCTTCAAATTCAGAAGCACTGTAAGAAGCCCCTTGGGCGGAATTGCTTGCGAAAGCACCCGAGAAAGAAGTGATCGCGAGCATCAAGATAATAAGTAACTTTTTCATAGCAAAAAACATTCCCGTCTTGAATTCTCGGAATTTCCGGGCCATCGCAGCCTCAGAAAGTTCCGTTCCTCCCGATCGCGCTCTTGGGAATGGAAATTGGGGTTATAACATTTTAAGGGTTTGACAATATTCCCGGCTACTCTGACCGGAATATTACGGGATTTCCCGGTCATTGCAGCCTCGGGTTGAGAAAATGATGATGACGGACCTCCTGATGGAATTGGATTCAATCGGCTGAATCGGGTTAAAATTCTCGCTTTGCCGACCGGCTCCGGGAAGTCGCGTCTTGGAAGGAATGATGTCGATGCTGAGCAATGCTAATATGACTATTGCCGGGAGGCATCGGAGCGCTTCACTTTCTCGAACCTATTATAAAACACACAAATAGTCGATAAGTTTGAGTGCAAAATTACAAAAAAGTTTAAACATGACCAAAAAAATTGCGAAAAAATATGTTGTACAGCATAGTTTTATGGCATTTTTGTGTGTCTTAAAGTTGTCGATATATGCAATGCAAATAGAATTTTGATGACAAAATGATTAATCAAATAGAGAAATTTTATTAAATTTGCGCAAAAATGACGGAATTAATAAATTTTGATATATTACTGCCATGATCATCAGAGAGATAGCGGAAATAGAGGATGACAGAGTAATGGATTTTAGTCGGCTGACCGAATGTCAGCTCCGCAGCAGACTGCGTCCTGAAGACGCCCGCATAATTGTTGAGAGTCCGAAGGTAATAAAGACTGCTCTGAAATCCGGACATACTCCGATATCTATTCTTACCGAGCGGAAGCATATCGAAGGGGATGCGAAAGAGATAATAGCGATTGCCGACCGCATGACGGGAGGGGCAGGGATCGATGTATTCACCGCCGATCGGGGAGTATTGGCATCCCTGACCGGATATACTCTTACGCGCGGAGTCCTCTGCGCTATGCGTAGGCCGAAAGAAAATAGCATGCCGGAAGTGATGGAAATGATCAGCGCATCGGATGACTCAGCTTGTATTCGTGTGGGAGTTCTTGACGGCGTCTGCGATTCGACGAATATAGGTGCGATTTTCAGAAGTGCAGCGGCATTAGGATTGGATGCATTACTTCTTACCCGAGATTGCTGCGACCCCTATAGCCGCAGAGCTATCCGCGTCTCGATGGGGTCAGTGTTTCTGTTGCCGTGGGGATGGATAGATTCCGTAGACGACATAAGAGAATATAAATTCAAGACAATCGCAATGGCTCTTCGCGACGACAGCATCGGACTTGACGATCCGCGTCTGAAAGAAGAACGACGTCTGGCTATGGTCATGGGCACGGAAGGCGACGGACTGGCGGCCGACGTCATCCTTGGAGCGGACTACGTTGTCAAGATTCCGATGTCTCATGGTGTCGACTCTCTGAATGTTGCGGCTGCCTCAGCAGTGGCTTTCTGGGAGTTGGTGGCAAAACGCAATAACTAATATCCGGTAACTTAATATTCAGTACGGAAAAAAGCATGTTGCCAAAATTTTTACCTAAAAAATTTGAAAGTTACGTAAAATTGATTAATTTTGCCGCTGAAATAAACCTGACTTTTATCGAATTGACTTATTAGAAGATAATTGCCTAACTCTTAGCAAATTGCTATATTTTGATTCCTTTCTCCTTTCTCTGTTGAAATCATAAGTAAACAGTGACTTAAAATTGCATGCAAAAACTCCGACACTCTGCGTCAATATAAATTTCGCATGAGGTCATCAGATATAACATAGACATGAAAAGACTTTCACTTTTTGCGATTCTTTTCGCCTTTGGCTACATGCTGGTTCCGGATGCCAAAGGTCAGAACGTGGCCTTAAAAACTAACCTTATCTATGATGCCCTGGCCAATGTCAATCTTGGCTTGGAAGTCAAGATGGCTCCGCGTTGGACATTTGATATCAATGGAGATATCAACGATTGGTCGTTTGGTGAGTATAAGAAATGGAAACACTGGATGGCTCAGCCGGAAGTACGCTATTGGTTCTGTGAAGCCATGCATGGTAATTTCATAGGATTGGAATTACACGGAGGCCAATACAACATCGGAAATATCGACATGAATTTTTCATTTCTCGGCACAGACTTCAGTGTATTGAAAGATTCACGTTATCAAGGTTGGTATGCCGGAGCCGGTCTGACCTACGGCCACGCCTGGATGCTCTCCAAACACTGGAACATCGAAGCTGAGATAGGGGTAGGCTGGAGTTTTACACGCTTCGATTCTTACCCATGTGCCAAATGCGGCTCCAAAATAATCGAGAATGGAGATCATAATTATATAGGTCTAACCAAAGCTGCGCTCAACGTAGTTTATATTTTCTAATCCTCCGCTTATTCCGTCCAAAAAAATGAAAAGATTTATTACAATGGCAGCATGCCTGATGATGGCTGCCGGTCTATGGGCACGCATGCCGGAGGCCTCGGACGTGACTGTCTCCGACATTTCGGCAGAACATGACGGCGACCGCCTGAATGTGGCCTTCCAACTTGATTTTTCAAAAATGCCTTATGGCATTAACAATGAGACTCGCATTATCCCTGTCATTACGAATGAAGACAAGACATTGCGTCTTGACATGATAACTCTTGCAGGACGCAATCGCCTGATTCAGGCCGAGCGCACGGGGGCTATAAAAAACAACGACGCGCATTTCTACAATGCCAAGGAGACTAAAGCTCTTCCATATAAGGCCTCAGTAGGCTGGGAAGATTGGATGAATACGGCCAATATCGATCTCGTAGTTGAAAATGTAGGATGCTGCGAAAGTCGCAAGCGGATTGCCGACCGCGGATTAGCGAGGCTTAATATGGGCGAACGGGTGTTCGATGCGGATCTCGTTTATATAACTCCTATTGAAGAGCGCGTAAAGCAACGTAATGCAAGAGGAGAAGCCTACATTGATTTCGTTGTCAATACGACCAACATACGTCCGGAATATCGCAACAACCCGGTCGAACTGAAAAAGATACGCGCCACGATCGATTCTATTAAATTAGACCCGGATACTAAAATCACTTCGCTTTCGATCGAAGGTTATGCATCTCCGGAAGGCTCTTACAGTAACAATGAGCGACTGGCGAAGGGGCGTACGGAAGCATTGGCCGAATATGTCCGCGGTCTATATACGTTTCCTAAAGCAATTATGAAAACATCGTGGGTGGCCGAAGACTGGGCAGGACTCAGGAGATTCGTCATCAACAGCGATATAAATAATAAGGATAAAATCCTTGCTGTCATTGATTCCGATCTTTTGCCCGACCCGAAAGATCGGAAGCTCGCCAAAGATTTTCCGACCGAATATAAGTATATGCTTGCTAATTGGTATCCGGCTCTCCGACATTCCGATTATGCCGTAGCCTACGAAGTGAGAAAATACACTGACCCGGCCGAGATCGCAGAGGTTTTCCATAAAAATCCTTCCAAACTTTCATTGCGCGAATTATTCATCTATGCTGAGACATTGGACAATAACAGTCCGGAATATGCCGATGTATTTGAGACCGCGGCAAGAATGTTTCCGGATAGTGAGACGGCTAACTTAAACGCCGGAAATGTAGTCATGAAAAGCGGAAACCTGGCTCAGGCTTCCTATTATCTTGATAGGGCGGGAGCGACACCGGAAGCGATTTATGCAAGAGGAGTTCTCGCAGCAAAGAAAGGTGAATACGATAAAGCTAAATCTCTTTTCGAAGAAGCAAAAAAATCAGGAATCGACACTTCAAAAGCTGAAGCATCTCTGAAGAAGATGACTGAACCAAAGATTATCATCCTTCAAGAATAAATCAAAAAACATAATAACTTTTTAACTTATCCATTTATAGGAACATGAAAAAAATCTATTCATTAGCATTCCTGTCGGGTCTTATGCTTCTTGGCAGTTGTGCGAGCGATGCTCCGGAAGTAAATCTTCCTCCTATCGATGATGAAGGTAACATCGGCTACATCCGCATTAACTTTGCCAACTCGGATGCGACCCGTGCCGACGATCCCAATTCAACCGAAAATGAGTCAAGAATCGAAAACGCAGCCTTCATATTCAGATGCGCCGATGGCTCACACTTCACGACTTATCTCGGTCCTACTGACACAGAGGATGCAAAGTGGGTAAAACCCGCTCATCCCGGCCAAGAGGGTAATCAATGCGCAATCATCCGTCTCAAGAAGCTTCCTGTGACAGTCGCCGCCATTATCAACGGCGATCGCTCCACAGGCTACGACCTCGATGATATAAGCAACCTGAAGATAAATAAAGCCTGCAAGGGGAATAATACCGACAACCTCTTCTATATGAGTAGCTCCAAATACTATGATGCCAATGGCAATCCGGTATATAGAGTGCCCATTACGAGCGACCAGATCTTTACTGAAGCCGAAACTGCCGCTTCTTCGACAGCTAAGGCTGTGCAGGTGAGAGTAGAGCGCTGCGTGGCAAAAGTAGGAATCTTCAATGATATCACTCTGAATAACGGCACTCTCAATCCAAATAAAAACGGGCAGGTCGCTAACGCGATAGTTACTTTTACCCCCATGTATTCTTTCCTCACGGCGACAAGCTCGGAGGCATATACAGTGAAAAGACTGCCAAGGGATGTCACAAGCCTGGGAGACAATGTAGCAGAATGGATTAATATTCCTTCAGAGTATCGTTCGAAATGGGTTGACCGCACGACAGCCCCTCTCCATTATCCCTGCCTTAACGAAGTTGACGCTAACTGGAAAGATCTTTCCAAGGCCTCCATTACTTTCGGAAAAGGAAAGTTCATCTATCCATTCGATAATAATCAGGAGAAAGACGTAGATCAGACTTCTATTGTCGTAATGGGCCGATATACAGTTACCAATTCTGCCGGTCAGAGCCTGGCGGCTGCCGACGGAAGCTTCTATCTCGTAGGTTTCGAAAATACTTTCCAGGTATATAAAACTGAGAAGGAGGCTATCAAGGCTATGGGAGGAACTGACACGGATGTCCTTGTTCCTGAAGGCGTAAATAATAAAGATCTGAATCCCCACTCGACCTATAATGAATATGTAGAGAATATCAACGATTGGAAAGGCTGGACCGGCTGGATGAAGATAAAGGGTAAAAATATCGTGACCCGCTGCATCAAGTACAATGGAGGCTTCGGCTACTATTCAAAGCAGCTCAATCGAAAGACTTTCGATGACGGCGTGATGCTCAATGGCGTTGTGCGTAACCACTATTATAAAGTCAACATCAAAGAAATAGTAGGCATGGGAGTCGGCATCCCCGATCCGAATCAGCCTATTATTCCCGCTGATACTCCCGATCCCACACTCCAGAACTATTATCTCCATATGAGTGTGGATATCCTCCCCTGGCATCAGGTCCAGAACAACGTAAGCTGGGGTAATTGATAGCTCCGGAATAATTCGAAAGACTCGACTCTCCTAATCAAAGGTGGGCATCGCCCACTAATGTCGTGAGGGATTGAAACCCCTCACGATACCTAAGAAAATTTTTAAGTAAGACAGATATGTTTCTCTCATTTCTAAATCAATACAGAGGGGCTGCATTGGCGGCAGGATTCGTGGGTCTTGCCCTTTGCTCGTGCGATTCGTCGTTTATATATGACGATCTACCCCCTTGTATACCGGAATATAAAGTCAGGCTATTGTATACCTACAATATGCAGAATGTCAATCGAGTGGATCAGGTTGAGGCGGCTGAGGTATATGCATTCGATTCCGATGGAAATCTTTCAGCTTCCGTAAAGGCTGACCGGCAGACACTCATTGATAATGCATGGACGCTTCCTCTTGAATTGGAGCGCTCCAAAAAATATGATATCATAGTTTGGGCAGGTCTGACAGATGATTCTCCATTTTCTCTTGATGGCTACAGGTCTTTTGCTTCAAAGGAAGATCTTACATGCCGTCTGAATACTAAAATCGATGAGGAAGGCTCCATAACATCTGACATGGTTTTCCCCCCTCTTTTCCATGGGGCTACTTCAGTTAAATACGAAGTGGAAGACGGACAGGAAGTATATGAAGCGCCTCTGATAAAGAATACAAATACAATTGATGTAATCGTCCGCAAATCTAACGGTGAACCCGTAGAAGAGGATTACTATTTTGTAGAGATGACAGACGCCAACGGCGTCATGGACTGCGCTAATAACGTATCGGGAGATAACATTCAATATCACCACGCTTCTTTCGCCTCCGAGCAACTGCCTCTGCCGGATGGAGAAGGCGACCTGCAATCGCAGACTTCTGAAGCGGGACGCTGGCAGTTTCATACCGCGCGCCTGATGAAAGATTCAAGTGCCCGACTGAAAATCTCTCTCGGCCATAGCAATATCAATCTGATCGATACCGGACTTATTGACCTTCTTCTGGCATCAAAAGCTTATGAAGCTCCCTATATGGATGATCAGGAATATCTTGACCGTCAGGATTCTTATAGTCTTGATTTCAAGCTGCGTGTAGATGAGAAATGGGCTGTTGTCGAAATTTATGTCAACGATTGGCTCGTAGTGGTAAATGATGTGGAATGGAAAAAATGAAACCGGTCATAGAAGAATAGATATGAAAAATTTACTTAAGATTTCACTTCTCCTTCCGGTAATGGCAGTCGCCTCCGGCTGCTCTTCAGATAAGGATCCCGAATATGATCTTGAAGGAGATTATACTGTAGTCATGTCGATGCAGACTTCAGCGACACGCGCGGCAGCTGAAGAGCTTTATAAAGCGATAGATGAAAACAGGGTTTATTTTGCCACTTACAATATCGATATGAGCGGAAATGCCCGAGATTGGCTTTACGACGGTTCTTCAGATGCCTCATCTAAAGAGAATCATGAATTGGAGGCTGTCTATTTTACTCCCAACTGGGGACCTTCCGTTTCCGCACGTCTTGAAAAGAAATCATATTCCGGAGGCTTTTATACAGGCATTTTCTCAGTGCCGCAATATGCCAATAGCGGATTTTCAGTAAAGGATAAGAAGAATCTCGGGAACGCAACTTTCCAGACTATAAATTTCCCAAGTCCGGCAAACGGCAAGGAAGTGTGGGAGCCTGCCTCAGACAGAGATATTCCGATGGCAGGAATCACAAAGATTTCATCCGATTTCCTGCTGCCGTATAATGCGACTGTCCATGACCATTCGCCTCTTAAATTGCCCGTCACAAATATGGTGCGTTCGATGGCCAAGATAGTGATAGTTGATGAGGCTGATATTATAGCATCTGCATCACTGGAGAGTCTGAAGACAGGATTTCTGACTCCGAATCCTACTGCATGGATGAAAGGCGAAGCAGTTATCCCTCCATATTCTCCGGCAGCCGTAGCAGCCAATCTGTTTACTCAGAAGCTTACAAAGTCAAATGCGGTTGTTGATGGCAAACCGGCCTATGTCTTTTACACTTTCGAGCGTGATTTCTCTAATGTGAAGGCTAACGCGGATGCGAGAAAAATAATTACGCTCACTGCCGGCAATAATTATAATCTGCCGGCTGACAAGAAGACCGTCAAAGTTAGTTTCTCACCTTATAATGCCGGAAGCCAGGCTATTGATAATCCCGAGTCCATTCCGACCGGAGATTGGGCCGGTATAAAAAGAAACACAGTATATTATTTCCATATTTACGCACCACAGACAGGAGGTATCCAGATTCAGGTTTCTGCATCGGATTGGGTACATCATGATGCTGAAGATTTCACATTCTAATTTAGGCACGTCAATATCATAAAAAGCTCATGAAACTTTTCTTTAGAAATATCTTTGCGCTTCTCGCCGTCACAGCGTCAATGCTGACCTCATGCGGTGATGATGTGGCCCTGAGAACCGGCGAAGAGTCTGCCGGCTCCGGAATCATTGTCTATCTTCCGGAAATGCCGGAAGGGGCTACGCCGGCATCCGGTACACGCTCGGAGGGTCAGCTCGCCGGATTTACCCGTTCGGAAGCGACTGTAGGCAAGTGCAGACTCTTTATATATAATGTAGACGCTACGGGTAAAGTCGGAGAAAATCCTATTACAGGCTATACACTCAAACAAAATAATAATCCTATTCAGAATATCCCCGGCTACGGAGCATATCAACTCGAGGATTTGCCGACTGGCGAATATAAAATTTATGTCACCGCGAATGTCGATTTACCCTCAAATACGCAATATTCCCAACTAATTAATTCGGATCAAAAATTCGGACTCCTTACTGATGCTTCTCTGGCAGGAGGACTCCCCATGTCATGTCGGCATGAGGATCTGGAAGTCGACGGAAAGAGAATCAATAATGAGAGTATCAGGATTCAACCGGGTGTCGGGAACATGACTATCAAGGCAAATCTGCAATATGCCGTATCCAAAATCAGAATCACGGTTATCAACGATCTTGCACCCAAAAGCGGAGTAACCAAAGTCAATGTCAAAAATCATCTCAAGTCTTCAACTGTTTTCTCCGGATTGCGCGACAGCAATGCTGAAAGGGGAGAATTGGCCGGTCAGAACGAGGTTTATGATGTGACAGGCTGGGGTAAATACTATAACCTTGTCAATGTTGCCGATAATGGAATTGCAAAGACAAATGTCGATAATATCGGCAATCCTATCTCATTCTCGGCAGGGACTCCTTATACATATCAGACAGTATTTTATGTCCCTGAACGTCTTTTCCAGACTAAGGCAGATTGCACGGCGGCATCCATAACAATAGGGGATATCACCCATACCCAACCTCTTGGTCATGATGACAACGACGGGAAAGGTTTTGCTTTAAAGCGTTCACATTTCTACGATTATGTCGGCACTCCCGACGGAAAATTCTTCCTGCAGGTCCAGAACTGGGACATTGAAACCATGGCAGGAGCTCTCAACGGGACCTACTGGCTTAAAGTAGATCAGACCAATCTTACCGTAAAAGCGGGAGAACCTACAGAACTCAAATTCTCTACAAATGCACTTTCCGTGACCCCCGGATGTGTAGGAAATATCTATACATTTGATAAGATTGATGGTGGAGTGGCTATCAGTCTGAATAAAGATATTGATCGCGATGCATTTAATGCCATTTATTCCTCCGACGACTGGAAGTATATCACTCTTACAGCCGGCACTATAGTAAAGAAGATAGAGATAAATAACATTGAATTCAATGAATATATAAAAGATGACACAATGGTCACCATTGATGTCAGTGAAAGAAAGACTTCAGGAGAATACAACAGTTCCATTCCGGTGGAACTCCAGACCAACCTTAAATACGTCACTTTTGAAAAGATTGATTGGCCTGCTGCAGCGGGCGAAGGCTCTCCGGCATCTCTCATTCTTCAGGATAAAAATGGAAATGCAATAACGACTAATTCAAAAATTTCTGTTCCCGCGAGCGGCAAGATAGAATTCCGGGTTGCTTATAATGGTCTTAACAGTAATCGAAAGTTATGGCAGGAAGATCATAATATGAGCGTTTTAATCAAGGGAGTTGACGCTTCAGGCAATCCGATTGTTGCTAATGGTAATAATGTGCAATGCAATGTCGGAATTTATGTCCGCACCTCATATGATGTCTATAGAATTCATTTGAAAGCACCGGCATGGAAACATCCTCATATCTACGTCTATCAGTGTCTTCAGCTGCCCGGCGAATTCGACGAATCAAGGAATGGAGCGAAGGCAAAGCAGACTGTCGGTTATAAAATATTTGCGAGTGCGTATGCCGCTATTGAATATGACTTTACTGGAGCCGTGGCTTTTAAAGGATGGTTTGTAAATGCCAATAATAATCCCTATGCTGCCGGATTCCACTCCGACAACTTCTTCATGTTCAATAATCATTATAGCAATGCTTCCGACAACTGGAGTCCCGCACTACTTTATTTTGATGATAACAATAAGAATGGCACGGAGAATCTTGCTTTGAAAAACGGCCTGCATTACTATCGCATGGATTTTGCCAGCGCTCACCGTAAAAAACTCAAGGAGCAAAGCAGATGCTCCGCATGTACTGCAACTCCCATTCCAACTGCATGGCCGGGCATTCATATGATTCCGGATCCTACGAAACCTGCCAATTCCGGATGGTGGTACTTTGAATTATCGGGTGTCGCAGATCCGGGTAAAGCTCTCATCATGTTTACTGATTGCGATGCCAACAGCCATAACTGGACTGATCAGATCGAAAACAACAATCGCCGTTATCCAAAACAGGAGCAGCCCGGAGTAGCATTATTCGACAATGCAAATAAAGAGGGATGGTTTGTATTCAGCGGAAATTCTGCTGCCTCCCATTCCTTCCTTTCTGAAGATCCCGGAAATTGATTCTTGCAATTACGGTGAGTCGATTATAATTTCAAAGTATTGTTAATTTGACAACAACTTACAACTGACCATGTTAAAGAAATTATTCATATACATGACGCTGCTTCTGACCTTATCCGCGTGTAGCGTCGATGACCTGGATGCTCCCTGCGGCCTGGATGCCGACGGAGTTCTCACTGTCGATCTGGCAGTGCCGGAAATGGAAACGGTAGTGACGCGTGCTGATGAATTCAAGGTATCAGACATCACGATGTTAGTCCTATGCAATTCAGAGGTAAAAGAAGCTGCGGATATCATGAAATTCTCTCTTTCCGATCCGGAACTTAATGCAACAAAACCGGGAGAACTATATCAGATAAAGTGTACGCTATCACCTAAGCAGAGAAAGTATAGCAATCTTAAATTCATATTCATTGCCAATCTGCCTTCTTCGGTCAATACTGCAAATTTTATCGGGAAGACCGAAACGCAGCTCAAATCATCTGTCAAGACTTCCAATTATGTCAACGGCAGCAATTGCCTGACTATGGCCGGCAGTTTAAATCTTTCGCAGCTTCGTCAGGATTCCAAAGTGAATCTTGCAAGAAATATTGCCAAGGTCACTGTGACCAATGGCTCTAAAGATGCGCAAGGGAATTGGACTCCCGGATCGATAACGTATCCATTTGAAGTCTATGGGGCGTCCCGCTCATCCTCTGTCATTTCAGGCACTATGAGCAGTAGCACTGAATACATAGATAATCCGGTAGCTGTCAGCTCAGTCCCATTCTCCGGCAAATCGGAAGTATATGTCCATCGCACGAGCAATCCCGGACGAAAAATTGCGACGCGTCCGTTTATGATTGTAAAAGCGCCCTATAACGGTAAAGATTACTTCTATCGTCTTGAATTTGAAAATTATGATGAAAAGACCAAGAACTTCACAATTCTTGATATTCTCTCGAATCATCATTATCAGGTGATTATAGAAGATGTGCTCGGGCGAGGAGATGAGAAGCCTGAGGATGCAATGAATAACCCGACATCTTTATTGAAGGCTATTATTTATGATTATTGTCCGGAATCATTCAATATGATAACGGATGGAACGCGGGAATTGGGAGTCAGCGCGGAACTTGTGCATAATGGTAATCCTACTACTTCCGCTAATCCCGAATATCTTTATGTCAAGATATATTCTGAAGACGGGAAGGAACTCGAGAATCCGTCAATAAAAGTATCATCCGATTGTTCCTGGCTCTCAATCGGTGTTCCCGTACTCTACAACGGAGCCAACGGGACTGCGATTCCGGGAGTCACAGGCGACTATAAAGGTAAGGTATATCGCATTCCGGTGCAGTTCCTGAAGACACTTGATCCCGGAGAAATGAATGGCAAGATCAGGGTAACCTGGCTTGGCCTTCAACGCGAAGTCCCTGTAAAATGGACCCGTGCATTTGATGCTACGGAATTATGTACTGTCCAGTTGACGATTAAGGATAACAACGGAACAACGAAATACACTTCCGGTTATTCAAAAGGCAACGATTATTGGACCTTTATCAAAAATACGGTTAAGGGTCTGACTCCCGAACAAAACAATGGTAAGATAAGAAACGAAGGCCTTCATTTCCCCGTAAACTATGGCGGACAAAGCGCCCGCTGGCAATACGTCTACAAAGTCAAATTCAATAATCTCAATGATGGCAACAATTTTGACTGGGAAGTTTCGACTGAAGGTATAAAGGGAATTACCATTTCTCCGGCGAAGTCAGGTAAGAATGTGAGCGGTCCGGTGGAGATTACCATCACTCAGGACGGGACAGTTGCCAACTGGGACTATGAGGTTGGCAAACTTTTATTCAAGATATCAAAACCGAATGCCAATAATTACACGACATTTGACATTGACCTTTACCATACGGGATTCTTTGATAATCCGAGGGCATTCCGCAATGAGAATCGCAGGGTTGACATATCGGAGCCTAATCAATATTATTATTATGAGGTAATCGAAGGACCGGCAGGAGCATACTATTGGCTTGATCGTAACTTAGGCGCGACAAGCGCTGAATACTATATCGAAGCTGACGGAGGAATGTCATATTTCGGTAACAGCGAGGCTCGCGGCGGATATTATAGGGCTGCGAAATATGTAAATGGTGGCGATCCGGAGATGTATTCTGATCTTTGTCCTCCGGGATTCGAGATCCCTCGCACTGAAGTTTGGAATACTCTGCGCAACAATTCAAAGTTCCTTACATCAAAGAGCGGCACATATTACCTGACTCAGTTTACGAATAATAAGGGGCAGACAGTATATTTCCCTCGGTCGATGTATTATAACTCTTCAAATTCAAAGATCGGCGAATCGCGCGCGGGATATTATTGGACGCAGACAGCGGCCAACGGATTGGAAAAAGACCAGATCGGCAACTGGTTGAGATATATAAAATTTTCCGGTTCGATCGCTTCATACGATAATGCGGAAGTACAAGGCAGATACAGCAGCAACGGATGGGCAATGTCTGTCAGATGCGTTAATAAGACTGTATCCGCTACCAAGACATGGCGCACTCATTTTAATGTATCCGGCGCTACTCACGTATTCCTTTATTCCGAGACAAAATCGACCGACAGTAATGGCAATCCTGTTACGATACGCAACGGAGTGACCAATTGGCCAGGTACTTCAATAGGTAACTACAGTACGATGGGAAATGCGGCCGGAACGGCAAGCGGCACTCAGTTGTTTAATTTCGTATATGAATCTCCCAATACCAATCCTACAGAGTTTTATGTCATCTTCACTTTCAGGGATATCAATGGCATATGGCACACAATGTCGAAAGGCGATAATGGAGCTACGCTCTATTCTACCAATCGTAAAATGAGCGATCTGAAAGGATGGAAAGTAATAGGGGATACCTGGAATGGAAAGACAACTGCGCTCGGAGGAACATGGATTTGTAACTTCACCGGTTCAACTGCAACGGTCACCTATGGAGATCCTACTTACACTCCCCCGGTAGTAGATCCTTTACCGGAGAATCTGACTGTCTATTACACGAATCCAAGTAATTGGACGACCGTATACGTCTATGCGTGGAATTCAGATAGTGATAAAAATGCTGCTTGGCCCGGAGTCAAGATGACCAAGTCAGGCAACCAATGGGTAGGCACTATCAATAAAAAATATAAGAATGTAATATTTAACAATGGTAGTGGAGGTAGTGGAAATCAGACCCCCGACCTCAAAGTAGAACAGGAAAATAACCACGTATATACCAGCGGATCTAAATAAATACCGACTGCTGATGAAAAATCCGGAATCCTAAAAAAAGATTTCGGATTTTTCATTTGTCATCACAGATATCTACCGGAAGCAATACTTCATCACCTCAATTTATTTAGACCAGGACTCAAAGATAGAAAAATATGAAAAAAGTTTTAATAAAATTTGGATCGTGTTAAATTTTTTTCTATCTTTGTATTCGAAAGGCAGGGGATGTCGCATTGATCATTGCGAGAAGCGGCAGAATGGGAATATAATCAACCATCAAAGGATGATTTGGATATTAACGATGACAGTAGTCTCAAATCAATATAGACTCGCTAACATTACGTCATGAAGATTTTAATCGAGAGGCAACTTCCCGAGAGGGGAAGCGGCCTCTTTTTTTATCTGTAAAAACTGACTTGAAAATGGCAACACTGATAAAAGGCGCAGAAATATATGGTAGGGAGGGACGACTCCTCAAATCCGATCTGCTGACAGACGCAGGGCGGGTAGTGAAAATCGCTAAAGAGATTCCCCTCTCAGAAGCCGGAGACGGGGTTGATGTTATCAATGCTCAAGGGTTGACTGTCCTGCCGGGATTGGTAGATCTGCATGTTCATTTCCGCGAACCGGGTTTCGAATATAAAGAGACGATAAAGGGAGGGGCCGAAGCCGCCAAAGCCGGAGGTTTCACAATAGTCTGCACTATGCCCAATCTGAATCCTGCTCCGGATTCCATGGAGAATCTGCAATGCCAACTTGATGCCATAAACAATCAGGATGACGTGACTATTCTGCCTTATGCGACTATCACCCGTAATAGAATAGGCGAAGATACTCTTGCGGATTATAATACTCTGCAGGATTATGTTGCCGGCTACAGCGACGACGGCTCCGGAGTTCAGTCGGCAGATGTCATGCGGGCTGCCATGAAGCGAATTGCAGAGACAGGAAAGATTCTTGCTGCCCATTGTGAAGTCAACGAACTCCTCCGAGGAGGCTACATCCATGACGGGGATTATGCCAGATTCAATAATCACCGCGGGATATGCTCAGAAAGCGAATGGAAAGAGATCGAGCGCGACATAAATTTGGCGGAAGAGACCGGGGTTCGCCTTCATATATGCCATATATCGACAGCTGAGGGAGTAGAACTCGTGCGCCAGGCCAAACGCAGAGGTGTAGCGGTGACATGCGAGACCGCGCCCCATTATCTATGGTTTACTGATGCGAATCTGGAGAATAACGGGAAATGGAAGATGAATCCGCCGCTGCGCAGTGATTACGACCGTCGCGAACTTCTCAAAGGAGTTAAAGATGGCACTATTGATGCGATCGCAACGGATCATGCTCCCCATGCCGATTCCGAAAAGACCAAAGATCTCGAGCATAGCGCGATGGGAGTTGTTGGGCTTGAATGTGCATTCCCGGCTACTTATACCAGACTTGTCGCGGAGGGACGTACGGATCTGAAGCGAGTGGTCGAACTGATGTCACTCACTCCCCGAAAGATACTGGGCCTTCCCGGCTTTGAATCGGGAGGCATTGAAGAGGGGGATCCGGCTATGCTGACAATAGTAGATCTCAATGAAAAGAGAGTTGTAGATCCCTCGACGTTCAAGGGGAAAGGTCGCGTGACTCCTTTTGAAGGGATGGAACTGCGGGGCTGGCCTGTCGGAGTAGTCAATGAATTAAACAGATAATAGATCAGTTGATGTCGCAATTAGAATATATATTTACGATTGAGCGCAATGAAGTCTTGAACTATAAGACTCGTCTGATGACTCTTCTTGCGCCTGCCGATGCTCCGGCCGATCTTATTCAGAAGACCGGTCAATTTGTCAATCTTGAGGTTGAGGGCCATTTCCTGCGTCGTCCGATTTCGGTCTGCGACTGGGAACCGGGACGCCTGACCCTTCTATATGACGTTGTCGGAGACGGAACCGCAATCATGAGCGAGTGGAAGCCCGGAAAGAAAGTAAATGTGCTTGCTCCGTTAGGTAATGGCTTTAATCTTGAGCGCTCGGGTCAGCGTCCGCTGTTAATAGGAGGCGGAATAGGAATTGCGCCACTATATTGGCTTGCCAAGGAATTAGTGAAGCAGGGGAAGGAGCCCGTCGTTGTACTCGGATTCAACAGCAAGGAGGAACTCAGCTGGGAGGATGAATTCCGGAATGTGACTCCGGAGGTCTATGTTGCCACTGCCGCCGGCGACTACGGAGTGAAGGGATTTGTCACGGATGTTGAGGCTGTCAGGAACGCTCATGAACATTCATATTATTACGCATGTGGCCCGATGCCAATGCTTAAAGCCTTAGGACAGACAATAGATATACCCGGAGAACTTAGTCTTGATGAGCGCATGGCCTGCGGATTCGGAGTCTGCATGTGTTGCAGCCTGCGCACCAAAGACGGAGCAAAGCGAATATGCAAGGATGGCCCGATTTTCACTACTGAGGAACTCATCTGGAAATAAGGACACTATTACCTCAAACCTCATATTTTGAGCTAACAATGAAAGAAAAAGATTTGACAGTCAATCTGAGTGGCGTAAGGCTGCAAAATCCTGTTATTCCTGCAAGCGGATGTTTCGGCTATGGCTACGGGATGGCTGAATATTATGATATAGATTGCCTGGGTTCGATCAGCTTCAAGGGCACGACCCGAGCTCCACGCTTTGGCAATGAATTGCCGCGGGTAGCAGAGTGTCCGGCCGGTATGATCAATAGTGTGGGACTTCAGAATCCCGGTATCGACAAGGTGATATCTGAAGAATTGCCGAAGATGCGTGAGAAGTTTCATCAACCCATTATCGCCAACATATCCGGCTTTTCAATTGATGAATATATGGAATGTTGCGAAAAGATAGATCGGGAGGAGCAGGTTGAGATCATAGAACTTAACGTCAGCTGTCCGAATGTGCATGGAGGCGGGATGAGTTTCGGCACTCAATGTGAAAGCGTGGCGGAGGTGACAAAAGCTGTCAAGAGCGTGACTACAAAACCCCTCTACGTAAAACTCTCTCCCAACGTGACTGATATCGCGTCTATCGCCCTGTCGGCAGAAGAAGCCGGAGCTGACGGGATATGTCTGATCAATACGATGCTTGGCATGCGGATTGATCCGCGCACACGCCGTCCTGTCATTGCGAATGTGATGGGAGGGTTCTCCGGTCCGGCAATTTTCCCGATAGCAGTGAGAATGGTCTATCAGGTAGCGAAGGCGTGCAGTGTCCCGGTAATGGGTTGCGGAGGTGTCTCCTCTGCCCGCGACGTGATCGAGATGATGTTGGCCGGAGCCTCAGCCGTGCAGGTTGGAGCTGCCAATCTTCGTGATCCCTTCGTCTGCCCTAAAATAATCGCGGATCTTCCGATAGAGATGGAGAAGTATAATATAGATTCCCTCTCTGATATAATCGGAGGCGTTCGATTATGAATCTTTATGAATCATAATTTATGGCATAGAGCTTATAAATTGATCAATTATAATAGAAAATAAAAAATATATATACATACATGGAAAGAGACGTAATCATAGCCTGCGATTTCGCATCTAAAGAGGCTACTCTCGAATTTCTGGATAAATTCGCCGGAGAAGATCGCAAGCCGATGGTAAAGATAGGCATGGAACTTTATTATGCAGCCGGCAATGAGATAGTGAAAGAACTTAAAGCCCGCGGACACAAGATTTTCCTCGACCTTAAGCTTCATGATATTCCCAACACTGTCAGGAAGGCAATGAAAGTCCTCTCCGCTCTTGACGTAGACATGGTAAATGTTCATGCATCAGGCACTAAAGAGATGATGGCCGCTGCCCTCGAGGGCCTGACCCGTGAGGATGGCTCTCGTCCGCTTCTCATCGCAGTCACTCAGCTTACGTCAACTTCTCAGGAAGCTATGAATGATCAGCTCCTCGTAGCAGGAGATATCAACGACTGCATAGCCCACTACGCGAAGAATGCCAAAGAAGCAGGATTGGACGGAGTCGTTTGCTCTCCTCTTGAAGGCGGCCTCGTAAAGGAGGCTTGCGGTAAGGACTTCCTTACTGTCACTCCCGGGATTCGCTTCGCGGACTCTGCCGCCGACGATCAGAAACGCATTACGACTCCTGCCCGAGCTAAAGAGATCGGAAGCGATTTCATCGTCGTAGGGCGCCCGATCACAGCAGCTGCTGATCCCGTTGCTGCATGGCGTCGTTGCGTGGCAGACTTCTGTGATTAATGAATTTTAACTTCCATGACTTCATACCCCATATCCTCTCCTACAATAAATTTGGAGAAGTCCTTAACCCTATATCACTATAACCGAATAACCTATTAAGTTTCGCTTGCGAAACTTAAATTAAATATTAAAGAAATGTCTACAGCTAAAAATATAGCCGAGCAATTGCTCAAAATCAAAGCGGTCTTCCTTCGTCCTGACGAGCCTTTCACCTGGGCAAGCGGAATCAAGAGCCCGATCTATTGTGATAACCGTCTGATTCTGACAGCGCCCGAGGCTCGGGAAATTGTGGAGCAATCGATCGCGGATAAAGTCAAGGAACTTTATCCGGAAGCGGAGGTGCTTATGGGAACCTCAACTGCCGGTATAGCCCACGCTGCAATCGCAGCCCATAAACTCGGAATGCCTATGGGCTACGTCAGAGGAAGCGCAAAAGATCATGGACGAGGAAACCAGATTGAGGGTCGCCTGGAAAAGGGGCAGAAGGTTGTGGTTATCGAAGATCTGATCTCTACGGCAGGTAGCTGTATCGAGGTTGTCGATGCCTTGCGTCAGCATGGCGCAGACGTGCTTGGAGTCATCAGCATCTTTACTTACGGGATGCAGAAGGGGCTTGATCGTCTGGCCTCCGCTAAAGTAGAGAATCATTCGCTCTCGAATTTCGATACTCTGGTTGAAGTGGCTGCCGAAAAGGGATATATCAAACCCGAAGATGAAGCCAAACTGAAGAAATTCATGTCGAATCCATCCGATGAGAGCTGGATGAAATAAATCTTTACTGAGATAATGAAACATCTTATAGATCCTACGGACCTCACCCGCGAAGAGACCGAGGAAATCATAGATCTCGCCCTCGATATTATCGAAAATCGCGAGAAATACGCGGAAGCATGCAAGGGGAAAAAACTTGCTACACTTTTTTACGAACCCTCCACGCGCACACGCCTTTCATTCACGTCAGCAATGATGGAACTCGGCGGCAATGTGCTCGGATTTTCCGATGCTCAGAACTCATCGGTCAGCAAGGGAGAGACTTGCGCCGATACGACAAAGGTGATCAACTGCTTCGCCGACGTCATAGCCATGCGCCATTTTGAGGAAGGAGCAGCTCTCGTTTCTGCATTAAACAGCAATATCCCGGTTATCAATGCCGGCGACGGCAGCCATGCCCATCCTACTCAGACACTGACTGACTTGCTGACCATTAAGCGGGAGATCGGCCGATTTGACAATCTTACTATCGGATTCTGTGGTGATTTGAAATTCGGACGTACTGTCCATAGTCTGATCAAAGCCCTTTCCCGCTATCAAGGGGTGAAAGTTATCTTGATCGCTCCCGAGCAACTGCAGCTTCCTGACTATATGAAGAAAGAGGTCATAGAGGCCAACGGCCTTTCCTATAAAGAAGTGAATACTCTGGAAGAGGTGATGCCGGAACTTGACGTTCTCTACATGACGAGAGTGCAGAAAGAGCGCTTCCTTGACGAAGACGAATTTGACCGGGTTAAGGATTGCTTCATTCTTGACAAGTCAAAGCTTTCCAATGCAAAGCCGGAGATGCGTATTCTTCATCCCCTGCCTCGGGTGAATGAGATAGCCGTAGATGTCGATTCGGATCCGCGGGCTGCCTATTTCCGTCAGGTCGAGAATGGTAAGAACGTGCGCAAAGCCCTTATTCTCAAACTTCTCGAATGGAAGGATAATCCTGCAAAGAAAGCCAATCTGATTCCTGATGGAGTAGTAAAGGATAAATTTACTTGTCGCAATCGTCGCTGCATTTCCAACATGGAGGTTGGAGTGGAGAGCCTCTTCCGTCCGGATGCAGTTCATGAGGGTGAATACAGATGCGTATATTGCGAATCAAAACCCAAATCATGAGAAAGATATTTTTAACCGGAGCAACGGGCGTGATGGGTCAGCAGACCCTTCACGCCCTTCTCTCGCCCCGGATGGCCGATGAAAATTATGAGATTACGGTATTGGCCCGATCATCCAAGATAAATCGCAAGAAGCTCGCGCCTTTCCGGGATCAGGGAGTAAAGGTAATATGGGGTGATCTTACCAATCCGGATGATATAGAGAAGGGAGTGCAGGATGCGGATATCGTGTTGCATGTGGGAGGTCTTGTCAGTCCGGCCGCAGACTGGGTACCCGAGAAGACCCTGAAGGTAAACACTGAAAGCATGGCCAATATCATTGCCTCTGCCCGGAGAAGTGAAAAGCGAGGAAGAGAGGTCAGGGTAGTCTATATTGGTTCTGTGTCACAATACGGATGGCGCCCTCAGCCTTTCCATTGGGGGCGTGTCGGCGATCCGTTGCGCATTGCGACATTTGATAATTATGCCCTATCCAAGAATCTTGCCGAGCGTATGCTTTCTGAGTCGGGATTGAAATATTGGGTATCGCTTCGCCAGACCGGTATAATGCATCCGGGGATTCTAACCAAGGCATCTGATCCGATATCATTCCATGTGCCGCAGCGTGGAGTTCTTGAATGGGTCACTGATGAAGACTCCGGCAGATTGCTTGCGGAGGTGAGCAGAGCAAGCACTCCCGATCGATTCTGGAGGAATTTCTGGAATATAGGCGGAGGTAAGACCTATCGTAAAAGCAACTACGATTTCATGGTGATGACGATGGGAGCTGTCGGTACTCCCGGCCCGAAGAAGGTCTTTGACTATAATTGGTTTGCTTCTCGGAATTTCCACGGAATATGGTATGAGGATTCTGATGAATTGGATGAAATGTTTCATTATCGTAGCGGAGAAACATTCAAGGAGTACATGGATGGTCTGAAACGCAAACTCCCATTCTATTTTCGGTTGGCCCCGTTAGCCCCGGCCTTTCTGATAAAGGCAGTCATGAAGGGAGTGGCAAAAAAGGAATTGCTCGGACCCTTACGCTGGATAGAAGATAACGATGAAGAGAGAATCAAGGCGGCCTGGGGAAGTCGCGAATCCTATGATAATCTCCCTTCGTGGGACGACGCAGATCTGAGGGAGCCGTCGAATATGGCTTTGACAATGATGCATGGTTACGACGAAGCTTACTCGATTGATCAACTCGATCTTCATGCTCTTCGGGAGGCCGCTGAGTTTCGCGGAGGTAAATTACTTACGGAAGAATATGTGGCCGGTGATATTTATCGTCCTTTGGAATGGGAATGTGCAGAAGGCCATCGCTTCCGGCTCAGTCCATGGTCGATGTTGCGGGGAGGACATTGGTGTGAGGAATGTCTTCGTGAGCAATCGGTCGATCCGGAAGCAATAAAGCGTCAGGCAAAGCAAAATCCCTATCTCGCACAAGGCTTGTCTTAAAAATCAAGGCCTTGCAAAGGATCCGTGATTCAAGATAAATGAGTCGTTTAAACGATATTTCGATTGAAATTAAGTTTAAACGACTCATTTTTTTATAAAAAATACCGGGGAGTGTAACTTTTCCTTATTCAGTGCGACTAATAGGGTATAAGATCAATATGAGACGTATGGAAATAGATATAATTATGCCGACTGAATCTTGGAAATTCCGGGATTGGATAAAGCGAAAACTTGAGATATGGTTAATGAGCTTAACCGCGAAAAGTGATTTGGACACATCGCGCGAAGAACGCTTTGCAACCGTTGTCAGGGATTACGGAAGCATGATATCCGGAATATGCTTCTCTTTCTCCTCGGATAGTCAGGATGCCGCCGATCTTCGGCAGGATATATTATTAAATATATGGAAGGGACTGGCCACATATCGTCTTGATTCATCTCTTTCGACCTGGCTCTATCGGGTTGCCCTTAACACGTGTGTGTCGACTGTACGCAAAAGAAAGACACATGTCGCTACCATAGCGCTTGACGCTGTCGGCGAATATGGTGCTGAAGCAGAAGTAGAGGATCAGGAAAGAGTGGAGTGGCTTTATGATCGTATAGCCTCTCTCCCTTCTCTTGATAAAGCTATAGTGACAATGTGGCTCGACGAGCGTCCTTATGAAGAAATAGCGCAGGTAGTAGGAATATCACGAAATAACGTAGCTGTTCGGCTCAATAGGATAAAGCAAAGAATGGCCGTAGGGATCAGGTAGGGGTGTTCAGGTATTTTTAACAGTTCTTAGTAAACGGGCTCTAAATGATTGTCAATAAATTCTACAATATAAATCAAGCAAGATGAATAAAGAAGAGATTAAGAAGACATGGAATGAGGCTGCGCGCAAGATTTATCAGCCTACTCCGGAAGAATACGAAATGATCTACAGGACCCGCAAGATGACGGCACTTGAGAATCTTGCCGGGCGCTACAAAAGTTTCTCGCGTCTGGGATTTATCATGATAGCTGCCAGCCTGATGTGGTTTTTCGGGCATTTTCCTTTCGAAAACCAGACGATGAAGTATGTGGTCGGAGGAGTTATGATGGTCTATTTCGCTGCATGTGGGATAATTGACAGATGGCTTTATAAGGGAGTTTCATCGATTGATTGCTTTACGATGACGGTCAACGAAGTGATCCGAAAGGCTCTCTACTATCGGAAGCGTCATCTTCAATCGATAATGTTCCTTCTGCCGTTTGCAATTTTAGTGATAGGATTGTTGGCCTATTCAATGTCGGCTGATATCTACGTCATATACGGCATCATAGCCGGAGCGATAACAGGCATAATCCTCGGCAGTATCCAACTCCGCAAATTTCTTCGAACTTACCGGATCATCAGCGAAGACTGAACAATAGGTAATTCTATAATAAGAAATGACCTTCGCCAATCAGGCGAAGGTCATTTCTTATTATAGTGATTTGATTGATAACTTAGTTCTAAGTTTCGGGTGATTATTCCCACTCGATGGTTGCCGGCGGCTTGGAGGAGATGTCGTAGACAACACGGTTGATCCCGCGGACCTTATTGATGATTTCGTTGCTGACTTTGGCAAGGAATTCGTAGGGGAGATGTACCCAGTCGGCAGTCATACCGTCGGTCGACACTACGGCGCGGAGAGCGCAACAGCGTTCATAGGTGCGCTCATCCCCCATGACTCCTACACTCTGCACGGGCAACAACATGACTCCGGCCTGCCAAACTTTGTCGTAAAGACCCGCTTCGCGAAGATTATCGATGAATATCTTGTCGGCCTGCTGAAGGACATTTACCTTCTCTGCAGTCACCTCTCCGAGTATGCGTATGCCAAGGCCGGGACCCGGGAATGGATGGCGTCCGAGTAGAGCCGGATCAATTCCCAGAGCTTTGCCTACGCGGCGCACTTCATCCTTGAAAAGCAAGCGAAGGGGCTCGACGATACTCAGATGCATCTTCTCCGGCAATCCTCCTACATTATGGTGAGATTTGATTGTAGCCGACGGCCCTTTGACCGATACTGATTCAATTACGTCGGGATAGATAGTGCCTTGTGCGAGCCATTTCGCTCCCTCGAATTTCTGAGCCTCATCGTTAAAGACTTCGATAAAGTCGCGGCCTATTACTTTTCTCTTCTGTTCGGGATCGGTCACTCCCTTTAGGTCAGCGTAGAAACGTTCTGAAGCATCTACCCCGACTACATTCAGGCCCATGCCTTTATACTGAGCGAGGACGTCTTCAAACTCATTGGCACGCAGCAGTCCATTGTTGACGAAGATACACTGCAGATTATGTCCGATCGCCTTATTCAGCAGTACGGCTGCCACAGTAGAGTCTACTCCGCCGGAAAGTCCGAGGATTACTTTATCGTCGCCGAGTTTCTTGCGGAGTTCTTCGACAGTAGAATCAATGAATGAGGCGGGACTCCAGGAGCCGGAGCATCCGCAGATATTCATGACGAAGTTTTCCAGCAGACGCGGACCATCCGTGGAGTGGAAGACTTCCGGATGGAATTGTATGCCCCAGGTCATCTCGCCTCTGATGTGGTAAGCTGCAACGCGCACATTATCGGTCGAGCCGATGATCTCATAATTTGCCGGAATAGAGGTTATGGTATCTCCGTGCGACATCCAGACTTGAGTGGGAGAGGGAAGACCTTCCATCAGAGGGTCTTCCGGAGCTATCACGGTCAGCATCGCGCGTCCATACTCGCGAGAGGGGGCTCCTTCTACTTCTCCGCCGCCGAGGATAGCCAGCAGTTGAGCGCCATAGCAGACACCCAACAGAGGCAACTTTCCGCGTATTGCGGAAAGATCCGGACGAGGGGAATCTTCATCGCGCACTGACGACGGGCTGCCGGAAAGGATGACACCTTTCACGTGAGCGTCGATTTCCGGCACCTTATTGTAAGGGTGAATCTCGCAATATACATTCAGTTCGCGCACACGACGCGCAATCAGCTGAGTGTATTGGCTGCCGAAATCAAGAATTAGTATTTTTTCCATTTATTCTCGTTTAAGTTTCGCTTGTGAAACTTAGAGCCTGTTTACTAAGAAGTGTTAAAATTTCATTTTGATCGAATATCAACGATAAAACGCCCATCTTTTGGCCATTTTCGATCTTTTCATCAGTCGCGATGCCCGCATCGCTCCTTCTTCAAAAATCGAAACTGTCTCAAAATCTGTACATTTTCTCGTTAACATTCTTTAGTAAACCGGCTCTTAATGGTTAAAGTTTTAAACAGTGATTTATCCCGATCCTATCAACGTGAATAGTTGGGAGCTTCCTTCGTGATAGTCACGTCGTGGGGGTGATTTTCGATTACTCCGGCGGAAGTGATGCGCACGAATTTGGCTGCGTGAAGAGCCTCGATGTCAGCGGCGCCACAATAGCCCATTCCCGAACGCAGGCCTCCGATAAGCTGATAGACAGTCTCGCTGAGAGTACCCTTATAGGGGACACGCGCCTCTATACCTTCCGGCACAAACTTATTGCTGTCGGTCTTCTCGCTCTGGAAATAGCGGTCTTTAGAGCCTGCCTTCATTGCTGAAATAGAGCCCATGCCGCGATAGGATTTGAATTTTCTGCCATTGTAGATGATAGTCTCGCCCGGTGATTCCTCGACGCCTGCGAGCATCGAGCCCATCATAACGGCGTCGCCGCCTGCAGCAAGAGCTTTAACGACATCGCCTGAATATCGGAGGCCTCCGTCGGCAATCACGGGCACTCCATGAGCATGCGCTACCTGAGAGGCATCATATATAGCGGAAAGTTGAGGAACTCCTACGCCGGCTACGATGCGGGTAGTGCAGATCGAGCCGGGGCCTATGCCGACCTTGATGCCGTCGGCTCCTGCCTCAATCAGATAAGCGGCAGCTTCCGCAGTTGCGATGTTGCCGACAACAACGTCAAGTTCGGGATATTTCGCTTTTACTGACTTAAGAGTATTGACAACGTTGGCTGAGTGGCCATGTGCAGTATCGATGACGACAGCATCTGCGCCGGCCTCTACAAGAGCTTCGACGCGCTGAAGAGTATCGCTTGTCACGCCTACTCCGGCCGCTACGCGAAGACGTCCCTTGGAATCCTTACAGGCATTGGGGTAATCCTGGATTTTTGTTATGTCGCGATATGTGATGAGGCCGATCAGCTTATTGTCTTTATCTACGACAGGAAGCTTTTCTATCTTATGGCGAAGAAGAATCTGAGATGCTTCCGAGAGGTTGGGATTGTCGGTAGTCACCAGATTGTCCTTTGTCATGACTTCAGAAATGGGGAGCGACATATCGGTCTGGAAGCGAAGATCGCGGTTGGTCACGATGCCGACGAGTTTTCTGTCATCGTCAACTACGGGAATACCACCGATATGATTTTCCTTCATCAGATCAAGAGCATCGCCGACTGTCTGAGTGCGAGTGATTGTCACCGGGTCATAAATCATGCCGCTCTCGGCTCTCTTGACCTTGCGGACTTCTGCAGCCTGAGCTGCGATCGACATGTTTTTGTGGATAACTCCGATGCCGCCTTCGCGAGCCATGGCGATAGCGAGGTCAGATTCAGTAACGGTATCCATGGCTGCGGATACGAAGGGTATGTTAAGAGAAATATTGCGGGAGAAACGGGAGCCGAGTTTCACCATATTGGGAGTGACTTCCGAATATGCCGGGACGAGCAGAACATCATCAAATGTCAAGCCTTCCTGGGAGATTCTTTCTTGTGAGAATGACATCTTTTGTTTTAGTTTAGTAAGTTCTAAAAATTGCGGAGTTTCTCCGATATGGTAATGGTTTGGGTGCGGTCGGGTCCGACTGAGATTATGCCGACGGGGATCTCGGTCAGTTCCTCAATCTTGCGCACATAGGCTTTTGCCGCTTCCGGAAGTTCATCGAATGTTTTAGCCTTAGTTATATCTTCTTTCCAGCCATCCATTTCGATGAGCACAGGCTTGCATCGAGCAAGCTTTGAGATTGTCGACGGCGGAGCTGAAATTATTTCACCGTCAAGTTCATAGCCGGTGCATATCATTACTTTATCGAGTCCTGAAAGGACATCAAAGAGCATGAGTGCCCAGTTGTCGATTCCGGCCAGTTGACCGGTATAGCGTGCTACGACGGCATCAAACCAGCCCACTCGGCGCGGACGTCCGGTCACAGTGCCGTATTCGTGGCCGCGTTCGCGGATTTCGTGAGCGCGTTGGTCGAAGAGTTCTGTCGGGAATGGCCCTTCTCCAACTCGGGTGCAGTAAGATTTTGCCACTCCCAAGACATTATCTATCCATTTTGGTGCAACTCCGGCTCCGACGCAGACTCCTGCAGAAGAGGGGCTGGAGGAGGTGACGAATGGATAGGTGCCATGATCACAGCAAAGCATCATACCCTGAGCGCCTTCAAAGAGAATCTTCTTCTCAGGCATGCGGATATAGGAATTAATGAGGGCAGAAGTATCAGTGATCATCGGGCCGATGATTTTTGCCAACTCCATGTAGCGGTCATAGACTTCTTGGAAGTCATATTCCTTAAGGCCGAGCATCTTTAACTCCATATTCTTCACTTCCAGGGCGGCGCGGAGACGCTCTGCGAAATATTCGGGTTCAAGAAGGTCGCCGATGCGAAGTCCGGTGCGGGCATATTTGTCGCTGTAAGTCGGACCTATGCCTTTCTTGGTTGTGCCGATAAGAGCTGAGCCCTTTTTGGCTTCATAAGCGCCGTCCAGATCGGCATGCCAGGGCATGACCATGGCAGCGCGGTCGGAAATATAGAGTTGATAATCCGTGATTCCGCGGTCGTGGAGTTTTGCGAGTTCTGCTACTACAGATTCCGGATTGACCACCATACCATTGGCCATGACATTGACTGTCTTAGGATTGAATACTCCTGAGGGTATGCTCTGGAGAGAATATTTGTTGCCGTCGAAAGCCACTGTGTGGCCGGCGTTGTTACCGCCCTGGTAGCGAACCACCATGTCGGCACGGCATGCAAAGTAGTCGGTGATTTTACCTTTACCTTCATCACCCCACTGGGAGCCGATTACAACTAAACGTTCAGACATTAACTTCGTGGTTATATTATAGAGAGTTATGAAATAGTTATATAAGGCCGTCCTCGGATGGAAAGCGGCCGGATGCGTTTAATCCCCGATTATTCGAGACCGTTGCGCTTATAGATATGGTCTACATTCTTCATGTAGTAATCAAGAGTGAAGCAATTCTCGAGTTCTTCATCCGTCAGCATCGAACTTACGGTAGGATCCTGTCGGAGAAGATCCTGATAAGCGGCTCCCTCTGCCATGGCGCGCATTGCGATAGGCTGCACAGTGTCGTAAGCCTTTTCGCGGACAAAGCCCTTGTCGATAAGGGCGTTCATCACGCGCTGAGCGAAGATTACTCCATTTGTCATATAGATATTCTGCTTCATGCGCTCTTCGAAGACTACGAGATTTTCGAGAATACCCTTCATGCGGTTGAGCATATAGTCGAGAAGAATTGTAGCGTCGGGCATGATGATACGCTCGGTAGCTGAGTGAGAGATATCGCGCTCATGCCAGAGAGCCACGTTTTCGTAAGCCGTCGCCATATAGCCGCGGAGTACGCGGGCACAACCACAGATGTTTTCGCTCGATACCGGATTACGCTTATGGGGCATCGCGCTTGAACCTTTCTGTCCTTTTCCGAAGGATTCCTCGACTTCATGGACTTCAGTGCGCTGAAGATTGCGGACTTCAAGTGCCATTTGCTCGAGCGAAGCGCCTATAAGAGCGATTGTAGCCATGTAATAGGCATGACGGTCGCGCTGTATGACCTGAGTAGAAACAGGGGAACTTTCTATTCCGAGATGTTTGCATACATAGTCTTGCACGAATGGAGGAATATTGGCAAAATTGCCAACAGCACCGGAAATCTTACCGACTTCCACACCGCGGGCTGCCTCATCGAAGCGCTTGATATTGCGACGCATTTCTGCTAACCATAGCACCCACTTCAATCCGAAAGAAGTGATATCCGCGTGAATGCCATGAGTGCGTCCGATGCATGGAAGATATTTGAAACGCAGAGCCTGCTTTTTCAACATCTCCTCGAAATTCTTCAGATCTTCGCGCAATATGTCGTTGGCTTGTTTGAAGAGATATCCGTTGGCCGTGTCTACGACGTCGGTCGAGGTAAGACCATAGTGTACCCATTTACGCTCATCGCCAAGGGATTCGGAGACAGTCCGGGTAAAGGCTACTATATCATGGCGCGTGGAGAGTTCGATCTCTTTGATGCGGTCAATATTGAAAGTAGCTTTTTCACGAAGTTTGACGATATCCTCAGCCGGGACAACCCCGAGTTCTCTCCAGGCTTCAGCAGAAAGAAGCTCTACTTCAAGATAAGCGCGGAATTTGTTTTCTTCGGTCCAGACGTCGCGCATCACGTCTCTTCCATATCGTTCAATCATTTTATTAAATCTTTTCGGATGATATTGTTAGTTGGGTTGAAGCTGTGAGTAGCTTTCGTAGGGGGCGTTTCCGCAACGGTAGAGATGGTTATCTTTACCATAGCTGTAACCTACCACTGCATCTTGCGGGTATAGCAATCGAGAGTATTCTCCATGAGGCAAGCGATTGTCATGGGGCCGACTCCTCCCGGCACCGGAGTAATGACGCCTGCTTTGGGTTCGACTTCCTCGAAATCGACATCGCCACATATCTTACCTGTCTCGGGATCGCGTGAGATGCCGACATCAATGACTGCTGCGCCCTCCTTGACCATATCCCCTTTGATGAGCTTGGGCTTGCCGATTGCTACGACAAGAATGTCGGCCTGGCGGGTGATCGAACCCAAGTCGGATGTGTGGGAATGAGCTATAGTGACGGTTGCGTTGCGGTCAAGAAGAAGTTTGGCTACCGGGAATCCTACAATGTTGCTTCTTCCTATGACTACTGCATGCTTGCCGGCAATTTCCACTCCTGCCTTGTCGAGAAGTTTGATTATTCCCTTCGGAGTGCAGGCGCGTATACCCGGGATTCTGTGCCAGAGAGCATCGACATTCCTGGCATGAAAGCCGTCGACATCCTTATTCGGATCTATAGCTTCGATGATGCGGTGTTTGCGTATGTGCTTCGGCAGCGGCAGCTGGACGAGGATTCCGTCGACACCGTCATCGTTGTTGAGTTCCTTGATTTTATCAATAAGCTGGTGCTCCGTGATCTCGGCCGGCAGATGCAATTCAGTATGGGTGAATCCTACAGCTTCGGCAGCCTTACCCTTCGAACGGACATATCCGGCAGAGGCCGGATCATCGCCGACGAGTATGACGCAGAGATTGGGCTCCCGACCATACTCAATCTTATAACTCGCCACTTTCCTGGCGATATTCTCTTTTACCTCCTTGGCTAAATCTTTGCCACTTATTATCATTCCTGTAGTAAACTGCGGTGTTGTTATTCTATTTACCTTATTGTCATCAAAGTGCCTGATGGCCTATATCAGTGCGATGGAAAAGAGTCGGACATTCGATGGCCTTGACATTCTTCATCGCTGCTGAGTGAGCGGCCTGAAGATCTTTGCCCATTCCAGTGACCATAAGTACGCGACCTCCGGCCGAAAGGACTTTGCCGTCTTCATCCAGGCGTGTGCCCATGTGGTAGACTTTGCCATCCGTCAGGTCAAGACCTTTTATTTCAGCCCCTTTTTTATAGCTTCCCGGATAACCTTCCGATGCGAGCACAACACCCAGACAGGCTTCAGGATTCCAGCGAGTCTCGCAGTCCCAGCCTTCTACTGCTGATTCGAACAGCTCATAGATATCTGATTCGAGGCGGGGAAGCACAACTTCCGTCTCCGGATCGCCGAAGCGGGCATTGAATTCTATTACTTTAGGACCCTGCTTGGTCAGAATCAGACCTCCGTAGAGTACTCCGACAAAGGGGCTCCCTTCCTTTACCAGACCTTTGGCTGCGGGAATCATGACCTTTATCAGAGCCTCATCGCGTATCTCCTCCGATATGAAGGGGACGGGAGAATATGCTCCCATGCCGCCGGTATTGGGGCCTTTATCTCCATCATAGGCACGCTTATGGTCCTGTGCGATAGCAAGGGGATAGACTCTCTCTCCGCTGACTACGCACATGAAAGAAAATTCCGGACCTTCCATAAATTCCTCTATGATGACCTTCCCTTCACCGAATGCAGCGTCAAGCAGCATGTCGCTCAGAGCCATCTCCGCTTCTTCATAGGAGAGTGCGACAACTACTCCTTTGCCTGCTGCCAATCCGTCATACTTGATGACTGCCGGCAGCGGACGGGATTTTACATAATCCAGGGCTTCGTTGAAATCGGTGAAAGTGCGGTAGGAGCCTGTCGGAATATCATATTTCTCCATAATTTTCTTTGCAAACTCCTTACTGCTTTCAATGCGGGCAGCTTTTTTCGTAGGGCCGAAAATCTTAAGGTTCTCACGTTGGAACACATCAGCGATTCCCGCGGCAAGAGCTGCTTCAGGACCTACTACCGTCAGGTCGATTTCATTCTCTTTTGCAAATTTCGCAAGAGCTTCTACGTCTTCAACCTTGATATCCACACATTCAGCCTGTTGTCCAATGCCGGCATTGCCGGGTGCGCACCAGATCTTACTTACTTTCTGAGAGCGGGAAAGGGCGTCGACAATAGCATGCTCGCGTCCTCCGCTGCCTACGACCAATACTTTCTTATCTTTACTCATCATTTATGAGATAATTCGGGGATGAAGCGATTGAAGTATTTCTTCAATGCTTCATCTCCGTAAAATTTATCAATGTTTGAAATGGCGCATGCCTGTAAAGAGCATGGAGATGCCCTTTTCATTAGCTTTGCGGATTGCATCTTCGTCGCGGATCGAGCCTCCGGGCTGTACGATTGCTGTCACACCGAAACGTGATGCCAATTCGACAGTATCATCAAACGGGAGGAATCCGTCGGAAGCGAGTACCAGTCCATCCTTATAGCCTGCGTCGCGTGCCTGACGAAGAGCGATTTCAGCAGAACCGACACGATTCATCTGTCCGGCGCCTACGCCAAGAGTCATTCCGTTCTTCACCACGCAGATAGCGTTAGACTTTATGTGCTTCACAATTTTCCATCCGAAATTCATATCCTTGAGTTCCTTTTCAGATGGCTTTCGTTCTGTGACGCACATTGACTCTTCGATAGGTTTGATCTCAACGTCGGCATCCTGCACAAGAAGGCCGCCGTTGACACCTACATATTGCTTGGATGCTTTCTTCGAATTATCCATCTTTACTTCGAGCAGACGCAGATTCTTCTTGGAAGCGAGTACATCGAGAGCTTCCGGAGTAAATTCCGGAGCCATTACTATTTCCAGGAATATGGGTTTCATCAAGGCTGCCACTTCTGCTGTCAAGGGCCGGTTCATTGCTACGATTCCTCCATAGATGCTGACCTTATCAGCTTCATAGGCATGCAGCCATGCCTCTTTGAGGTCATGGCCCACGGCAGCTCCGCAGGGGTTCATGTGTTTGAGTCCGACACAGAAAGGAGCATCAAACTCCCTTACGATATTAAGAGCTGCATTGGCATCCTGAATATTATTGTAGGAGAGTTCCTTGCCTCCGAGCTGACGGGCGAATGCCACAGAATAAGGCACTTCTTTATCAGCACGATAGAAAGCAGCCTTCTGATGGGGATTCTCACCATAACGGAGCGACTGGACAATATCGAAATTAAGGAAAAGTTTCTCATCCAATCCGGCTTGACGGCGCATATAGGTTGCGATATGGGAATCATACTCGGCGGTATGTGTATATGCCTTTGCAGAAAGTTGAAGACGTGTCTCGGGAGTAGTGTTGCCGAGTTCATGTATCTCCTCCAGCACCTTCTCATAGTCGTCCGGATCGCAGACTACAGTGACATCGCGGAAATTCTTGGCTGCGGAGCGGAGCATCGACGGGCCGCCTATGTCTATGTTCTCTACTGCATCTTCCATAGTGACTCCCTCCTTCGCGATAGTTGCCTCGAAAGGATAGAGGTTGACGCAGACCATATCGATTGTCTCGATGCCATTTTCTTTAAGCTGAGCGAGGTGTTCGGGAAGATCACGCCGACCGAGCAGGCCGCCGTGAACCTTGGGATGAAGAGTTTTCACCCTGCCATCGCAGATTTCCGGAAATCCTGTCACATCGCTGATATTAATTATCGGAAGTCCTGCTTCGCGAAGGGTCTTCATTGTGCCTCCGGTAGCGATGATCTCCCAGCCGAGATTATTGAGAGCGGTGGCAAATTCCACTATGCCACGCTTATCAGATACGCTAATTAATGCTTTCATTGGAATTTTTTATTTTAGCGGAGCGTCAGGCTTCAATTGTGACGCCCTCGCCTTCTATGATTTCTCCTATCACTTTGGGATCTTCACCCTGAGAGCGGAGGACTTCAAGAGTCTTATCCACATCGGCAGACACCACGGCGATAACCATGCCGATACCCATATTAAAGATGTTGAACATCTCGCGATGAGGCACATGACCATACTTCTCGAGAAGACGGAAGACCGGAAGAATCTCCCAAGAGCCCTCTTTGACCGTAACTCCTTGGCCCGGCTTCAATATGCGGGGAATGTTTTCGTCAAATCCTCCGCCGGTGATATGAGCAAGGCCGTGGACGTCAACCTCTTTGAGGAGTGCGAGGACGGGTTTGACATAAATACGTGTCGGAGTAAGGAGCATTTCTCCCAGAGTGAGACGTCCTGTCTCGGGAAGGGTGTCATCGAAAGAGAATGAGTTGTCGCTGACAATCTTGCGGACGAGACTGAAGCCATTGGAGTGGACGCCGGAGGAGGGGAGTCCGATAAGGATATCCCCTACGCTGACCTTGGAGCAGTCGATGAGTTTTGATTTCTCGACCGCACCTACAGTGAAGCCTGCAATGTCATATTCATCCTCGTCATACATTCCCGGCATTTCTGCAGTCTCTCCGCCTACAAGAGCGCATCCTGCCTGGCGGCATCCCTCGGCAACTCCCGCTACTATTGCTTCTACAACTTCCGGGTGATTCTTGCCAACCGCTACATAATCCAGAAAGATGAGAGGTTGAGCGCCTTGAGCCAGAACATCGTTGACACACATAGCGACGGCGTCAATACCGATAGTGTCATGACGTTTGGAGGCAAAAGCTATTTTTAATTTGGTGCCGACTCCGTCTGTGCCGCTGACCAGGATGGGATGCTCATAGCCGAGCGATCCGAGGTCAAACATTCCTCCGAAAGAGCCGATGTTGCCCATCACTCCCGGGCGATCGGTCGACTTGACGTGCTTCTTGATACGGCTGACGACTTCGTAGCCGGCTTCAAGATTGACGCCCGATTCTTCGTATGATTTAGCCATAATTATGATTCTTTTTGCAGAATCCCCCGGTATTTTCCGGGGTGGATTCCGCATATAGAGGGAGTCGATTCTTATTTGAGATTCTTGAGGCGTCCGTCGATTTCCTCGTAAGCTTCGATGACGTCACCCATATCGCGGCGGAAGCGGTCTTTATCAAGTTTTTTATTTGTCTCTGCGTCCCAGAGACGGCAAGTATCGGGAGAGATTTCGTCAGCGAGAACGATCTTGCCATCTGCAGTCTTACCGAATTCTATCTTAAAGTCAATCAGGCGGATGCCGATTTCAGCAAACATGTCCTGAAGGACCTTGTTAATGCGGGCTGTCATGTCGTAGATATCCTGCAGTTCTTCGTAGGTGACTGCTCCTAAAGCTACGGCGTGATGGTCGTTGATCAGAGGATCGCCGAGTTCGTCGGCCTTATAGCAGATTTCGAAGATTGTGTGAGGAGCGGGAGTGCCCTCTTCAATGCCCAGACGCTTGGCCATTGAGCCAGCGATTACGTTACGCACGATTACCTCCAGAGGCACGATGTCGACCTTGAGGCATAGCTGATCGCGGTCATTGAGAGTCTCAATATGGTGAGTCGGGATGCCGGCTGCCTTGAGACGATTGAAGATGATGGTGGAGATTTCATTGTTGAGGCGACCTTTATTATCAATATCAGCCTTCTTCTCTCCGTTAAACGCGGTAGCCGCGTCCTTGTAATGGATGATTACTTTATCGGGTTCATCAGTTGCGAATACCTGTTTTGCTTTCCCTTCGTAAAGCATTTCTCCTTGTTTCATCTTTTCTATTATTTTATTATGGTTGTATTATTTTTTATTAAAATATTTTACGGCGTTGGCGAAGAGATTCTGTCGCTTGTTGCCATGGATATTCTTCATCAGTCCTTCGGCATAGCGCTCGGAATGACCCATCTTGCCTATTATCAGTCCGTCGGGGGAAATGATCCCTTCGATGGCAAAAGTAGAGCCGTTGGGGTTATAGGGAGAAGTCATTGTCGCATGGCCTTCAGGGTCTGCATATTGGAATGCAATCTGGCCGGCTGCCATAAGTTTCTCAGCAAGTTGCTTCGAGCATGTAAACTTACCCTCGCCGTGGGAAGCAGCTATTGAATGAAGTTGGCCTATCTCGAATCCGTCAAGCCAGGGCGAATTCAACGTTGCGATGCGGGTAGTGACGATCTGCGATATATGGCGGTTGATATCGTTATGGAATAGGGTCGGAGACTCATCAGAAAGTTCTCCGATATGTCCGTAGGGAAGCAGGCCGCTCTTGACAAGAGCCTGGAAACCGTTACAGATGCCTATGATAAGACCTTTACGTTGGAGCAATCGCTCTACGGCGCCTTTGATTTTTTCGTTCATCATGACAGACGCGATAAACTTTCCGCTGCCGTCCGGTTCATCACCCTGAGAGAATCCGCCCGATAAAGCGAGGATATGACAGTCGTCGATACCCTTGACAATATCCTCGACTGATGCATCTATATCGGCTGCCGTAAGGTTGCGGAACACGCAGAATGAAGTCTTAGCTCCTTCAGCCTCAAAAGCCTTTATCATGTCATAGTCGCAGTTAGTGCCGGGAAAGAGCGGGAGGAATACCTTGGGATGCCCGGTCGGTTCTCCGGGCCATTCCCCCGTGAATTTCGGGCCTGTAGCATCCGGGGCTTCTCCGGTCACTCCGGATCGATCCGGATAAACCTCACTGAATTTAGATGTATTGGCCGATTCGAGGGATTCAATCGGGAGATGCTCTCCATTGATGCGAAGTTCGGATTCTGCAATCGTAGTTCCGAGAAGTTCAAATGCGGGATTGTCGATTTCCTCTTTGGCTTCTACTACGACAGAACCCGGCATGAGATTGAAAAGTTCCTTCTCATCAACTTTGAGATCAGCACCGATGAGATTTCCGAAACTCATCTTTGCGACTGCTTCAGCAATGCCGCCGGCTCCGACTGCATAAGCGCTGACAACGTTTCCTTCTTTAATTTCTTTATTAAGAGAGTGAAGGTTGGCTGCGAGTTGCTCAGTCTGCGGGAAATAATCCTCGCGGGGAGTATGGCGGAGGAGGTAGATCTTATTTCCGGCTTCTTTGAATTCAGGAGAAATGACGTCGCGCGCATCGAGAGTGCCAACTCCGAAAGCTATCAGGGTCGGGGGGACATTGATATCCGCGAATGTGCCGCTCATTGAGTCCTTTCCGCCGATGGAAGGCAATCCGAGTTCAAGTTGCATTCTCAAAGCTCCAAGCAGAGCTGCGAGGGGCAGGCCCCAAGCCTTGTCGGAGTTCATCTTTTGGAAATATTCCTGATAGGAGAAACGCATCTTGGAGAAGTCCTGTCCGGCTGCCGCCGCCTTGGCGACTGCGTCGACTACTGCATATGCGGCTCCGTGATATGGACTCCATGCCGACAGATCGGGATTGAAACCATAAGACATCAGCGAAGCGGTATGCGTCAGATGATTTCCGACGGGTAATTTCTGTACGCTTACTTGAGTTTCAGTTGCCTGCCGTCGACCACCGAAAGGCATAAGCACTGTCGACGCTCCTATTGAGGAGTCGAACATTTCGATCAGACCCTTCTGTGAAGTGACATTCGGCAGCCTCAACGTAGCTTCGAATTTCTCCTTAATATTTTCTCCTTCCGGATTGCGTGCGAAAGGATTCTTATCTTCTACGGCCCCTACGACAGCTTTGGCATAGTGGGGAGCGCCTGCTGAATCAATGAAGTCGCGACGAAGGTCGGCGGCAAGTTTACCATTATAATACATGCGCATGCGCGAGGTATCCGTCACGTCGGCTACGTGAGTTACCTCCAGATTCTCCTCAGCGCAGTATTTTTCAAATTCTTCTCGGTCTTTCGGATCGATGACAACGCTCATTCTCTCCTGGGATTCCGAGATAGCGAGTTCAGTAGGGTTAAGACCGGAATATTTAGTCGGGACGCGGTCAAGATAGATATCCAGTCCGTCGGTTAGTTCGCCGATGGCCACGCTTACGCCTCCTGCGCCGAAATCATTGGATTTCTTGATAAGGCGAGTCACTTCGGGTCGGCGGAAAAGGCGGGCGATCTTGCGTTCTTCAGGTGCGTTGCCCTTTTGCACTTCCGATCCGCACTCTTCGAGTGAGGCAGTAGTATGCTCCTTGCTGGAGCCTGTAGCTCCTCCAATGCCGTCTCGACCGGTCCGACCGCCGAACATCAGGATAATATCTCCCGGGACCGGGCGCTCGCGGCGCACGTCGGAAGCCTTCACGGCTCCGACGACAGCCCCGACCTCAAGTCGCTTAGCTATATAACCGGGATGATAGATTTCTCGGACATGAGTAGTAGCAAGACCGATCTGGTTGCCATAAGAGCTATAGCCGGCGGCCGCACGCAGGGATATTACACGCTGAGCCAGTTTGCCTGCCATGGTTTCGCTGACCGGTTGCCATATATTTCCGGCTCCGGTCACTCGCATAGCCTGATATACATAACTTCGGCCGCTCAGCGGGTCGCGGATTGCGCCGCCCAGGCAGGTCGATGCTCCACCGAACGGCTCAATTTCTGTCGGGTGATTATGGGTTTCATTCTTAAATTGAAGAAGCCATCGTTCTGTTGTGCCGTCGACGTCAACATCGACGAATACTGAGCAAGCATTATTTTCTTCACTCTGCTCCATATCATCGAGCAGACCCTTATTTCGCAGGTAGCGGGCTCCGATTGTAGCAAGATCCATCAGACAGAGACTTTTCTCTTCGCGACCTAATTCCTTACGTATGCGGTGCCATTCATCGACTGCATTACGGATATCTTCAGCAATCAGGGAATCTTCAACCTGAATGTCGGTGAGATTTGTAGTGAAAGTAGTGTGGCGGCAATGGTCGCTCCAATAGGTGTCGAGGATTCGAAGTTCCGTCTCATTGGGATCGCGGCCCTCCGATTTGAAATAATTTACGACCTCCATCAGGTCATCGGCGTTCATCGCGAGTCCTTTCTCTTTGCAGAAAGCGGATGCACTCTCGGGAGTGATATTGCAGAAGCCGTCAAGGACGGCTACTTCGGAAGCTGAGGCCTTCTCTGCAGGAGCAAGACGCGAAAGATCCTTACGTCGAGACTCCACCGGATTTATGCAATAATGAGCAATTTTTTCGAGATCCTCAGCTGATACTCCGTCATCGAAGATCATAAGACGACCGGATCGGATTTCCACGTCGGCGGAGGGTTCGAGGAGTTTCACACATTCCTCTGCAGAAGCCGCACGCTGATCAAATTGGCCGGGGAGGAATTCCATTGCCAAATACGGATGATCTTCAAAATTTTTGTTGAAATCCGGTGCGTAAGCGACCCGGTCGGTAGCGGGTTCGCCGAAGACACGATAAGATGCTTTGTCGAGGAGCTCATTGGAGAAGCCGAAGAGGTCATAGACTGCAAGCAGCCGCAGAGACTTTATGTCGAGACCAAGATTGCTGTTTAATTCTTTGCGCAGGCTTTCGGCCTCAACTCTGTAAGCTTCTGTCTTTTCGACAAATATTCTGTTTTTTGAGTCAGTCATTGGATATATAGGTAATACGGCGCAAGCGCCGATGCCAAAAGACGAATTTTATTGTTTAAGTTCCTCCACTTGAGGAATTTAATACTTTGGGGTTCTTCAGATTGTAAAGATGCTATAGGGCCTCCGGTTCGTTGTTGGCAAGCACCATGGCAGCCTGCATTTCACGAAAATTGTCGAGTTTGAGTTTGAGGTCAAGATCGGTGACAGCCATCATCTCTATAGCGAGCAATGCAGCATTCTTGGCTCCGTCTATTGCTACGCATGCTACCGGGATACCGCTTGGCATCTGGACCATGGAGAGCAGAGAATCGAGGCCTTCGGTTGAGCGGCCTTTGATTGGGACTCCTATGACGGGAAGGGTGGTGAATGCGGCGCAAACGCCGGCGAGATGAGCTGCTCCTCCTGCTGCTGCGATCACGGCTGCGAATCCGCGTTCGCGGAGAGAGCTGACCCAAGCCTCGAGAGCGGCTGGAGTACGATGAGCGGAAAGAATTTTAACTTCGTGTTCAACTCCGAAATCTCGGAGAATCTGAGAGGCGCCATCCATGACCGGCCGGTCGGAGACAGAACCCATAACAATACCTACTTTCATTTTTATCTTATAGAAGTTATAATTGTCATTGACTGATTAAAAGCGAGTGGCCGCGCCGGCTAATGCCCACGCGGCCACATACTTATATCATTACGTCGCATTGACGAGCCAATCCGGAGGGGCGCATCGCGCCAGACACACTGCCGCATACCTCCGATGCAGTCTGAACCAGGCCTGTAATGTCCATCCCTCGGGAAAGCGTCCGGCGCTTACAACGTCGGATTTCCTGCCGGATGCCATAGGACCGGGATATGTGTTTCGACTGGCTCATTCTGCGAACTCTGTTTCGGTTGTCAAATATCCGATGCAAAGTTAATACTTTTTTCCCGGATACGCAAATTTTTAACTATTCCTTATTATCAGTATTTAGCGTATGATTTTTCTGAATCCTTCAGAACTTAATTTAATATAAACTCCGTTCTTAAGGTTTTTACGATCAATAGGGTTCCCTAATAAGTCGAAGTATCTTTCCGGTCCCCGGTAAAGATTAGTTGAGATGCCGGTGGTGATATCCGGTTCTGCTGATGGATCGACTATAGTAAAGGTATGCGAAACGGAGTCTGTGATCAAAGGTCTGTAATAGGATTCTTCGCCGGTGGCAGATTGGACGTAATGAGGATACGTATCACGGTCATCATTGAGGATAAACCGATCGTAGCCGCAACGATATCCTTTGTTGAAATAGCCTGCCATCAATCGATTGCCAAAGTGTTCAAACCCTTCGCTACTCGTGACATTCTCCATCTCATTTATCTGACAGTAAAGAATAAGATCTCTCAACATGTTAAGTCGGGTTCCGGGGCATGGATACCATTCACTCCAACTTCTTATGCCAAGTCTTGCCGGCGGCACGTCCAACGGATCATTCAGATAATCCATCCCTTCCAGTGGATTCACCCATTCATCAGGATAATCCCCGCCTTCTGATACGAGAGCTCCGGGGATGTAATTCTTCCAGCATTTACGATATGCATGTAGTCCTAAAATTATCCATCCTTTATCGGCTTTGCAGCGATCTATATAATCGCAAAACCATTTATATTGAGCATGGTCATACGTGTTGTCGTCACTCATTTCTCCTATATATCCGGGTGCCGACTGGCCTTCGACAAGCAGTCGGGTGGCTGTAGACCGCATAGGAGGAATATTATAGTGTTCCGGCGGATTCAGATCGCTGAATCCGAAGGGTGCATATTTAAGAATTTCTTTTGCATAGTCATGAGATGTAATACCGTTATGTTGAACCCAGGCGTCCGCCTTGAATCCCCATTCCTTAGCGATACGAAACCATTCTCCCCAGTGGTATGCCACACAATGCTCCTTTATGTATAATCGGGGTAATTTAGTATAATAGTCAAAGGCGTATGGTTTTATTTTAAGTGAATCGGATTCTATCCATTGCGTACGATCATCAGAAGGGTAATACTGCTTGCGGGTCTGCATATCGTAAATGCTCGTGGTCGAGTTCGCTTGACCATAGCCAATCGCTTCCAATAGAATTTTATCGGATAATTCGGAGTTGAGACTGTCGACAAGCCAATTATTGTTGCGATCTCCCAACACTTCCATCGAGTGACCTTGCATCTCCCATCCTGCTTCCTTTTCCAGACGATACATTATTCGTCCGTTGTCGTTGATAGCCGGAGGGTCTGTCGTCATGCCGCAACGCCATCCTTCCATGGAGACATTTCCGCGTACTCCAAGACTTTTAAGGAGGGGATAGAGGATAGTAAAGTAACCGTTTCGGTCAGGGATATGGGTAGAGCCGCAGGATGGTATCTTGCCGTCGACTCCGTCATCGTCATGAATAGAGTACATTGCCCGACCGGTCCATTCCTCGCCCGCCTTATGCCAAGCTCCTATAGGCTGAAGCGCTAACATCTCCTCCTGACTGAAAGGCATCTCTTCAACTTCGATAGGTTCGGGTTGGATTTCGAATAATCCTTCGGGAATGTCGAGTTGCCATTCACCTGCGGTGAGTTCTCCTTCAAGGTAAAGGGTCACTTTGCGCCCGGAGCGATCTATTTCGGGGTAGAGGTAGATAATATTATCGGTCGGATCCGGATTATCTCCGTTATCGGGATCATCAGGGTTATCCGGATTGTCGGGATCATCAGGGTTATCCGGATTATCTGGATCATCAGGGTTATCCGGATTGTCGGGATCATCAGGAT
>JAIDYR010000102.1 GCA_029057985.1 Muribaculaceae bacterium
CCCCCCGGTTATCACTTCCCGCTGCCGCTCCTTCTCCCCCCTTGTCGGGCGGATTCGTAACCCCCCCCCGCCGATGCCCGCAGAGCAGGCATCGACGCGGGTAATATTTATCCAAGACTATGTCTTTGCCCGCGTAGCGCGGGCTATAGACTCCCTGGATTATGGATTTAACTCTTGATCCGTCCGTGGCGGAAAGCGGAGAGGAGTTCCTTAAGTTCGTTGATCTGAGCCTGAAGTTCGGCGCCTTTATCAGTGTCGCGAACGCAAAGTCGCTGATGATTCATTTCGACGATCTGTGTTGTGCCGGCGATGTCTGTGCCGTTGCGCACTGCCTCATCAGCCGAGGTGAAGGGCTGATGCTCCACGAGTTCAAATCCTCTTGAGTGGAACACGAGGGTATAACCCGCGATGCCGGTAGTCTTATGGTAAGCCTTCGAGAAGCCGCCGTCGATGACCATCATCTTTCCGTTGGCCTTGATAGGATTCTCCCCTTTCCCGGCTTTTACGGGCACATGGCCGTTGATTATATGTCGGTGTTTGCCGCTCACTCCGAATTCATCAAGGAGCATATCGCATACATTCTCATCCTCCCGCAGATGATAATAAGCCCCCTTTTCCTCATGCTGCACCCCTTTGTCGTCGGTCAGATAGCGTTCGAGTGTAGCCATCTTATGCTTGTCGAAGAGAGGGGAGTCCGGACCGCACCATACGTAGAGATAATAGTCGCGGGCATAATCGCGCGCCTCTTCCGGAGTCTCCGGGGCGAAGGCCGAGCGCATCAGTTCTTCAACTTTGTCGAGCAGAGCCTTCCCTTTGAGCCGCTCGCCGAGGAGTTCCACCTCTTTCAGTTCGCCCTCCTTCGTCAGAGGCACTGAAGCATGGAACAGAAGATTGGAGTTGCAGACAGTATATATTCCTCCGTGAGAGAGGAATAACCCGATGTGGGACTTCAGTTTGTCGCTGACCTGGAAACTATGCACGAGTTTGTCGAGCAGATCCTGCTCCTCGGAAGTGAGGGCGTAGGGGTCAGCCGGATCTATTGTCGGGAAATGATAATCAAGAAGTTGGTATTCATGTCCGTCGACAGTCAATTTCCCGGTATTGTAATCGATAAGATGGAGTTGCCGGCGGTCGTCCATATTCCATTCCGGATGGCGACGTATCATCTCCGCTTCGACCTTCCATTGAATGACACTGATGGCCTTATGCATTTTAGCGGTAAGGCGACGGCTCTTGAGGGTAAGTGACTCGCTTCCCGGGGCTGTCTTCGGAGAGAACACAGGGCATTCATCATCGCTGTAAGTCTCCATTGCAAACATTGCCAGGGGGACGAGATTGATGCCGTAACCATCTTCGAGGGTCTCCATGTTGTTGTAGCGCAGGCATATTCTGATGGCATTGGCTATGCAGGCCTTATTTCCGGCGGCTGCTCCCATCCATAGAGCGTCGTGATTGCCCCATTGGATATCGAAATCCCTGTATTTGCGGAGAGTGTCGAGGATGATGTGAGCGCCCGGTCCGCGGTCATATATGTCGCCGAGGATATGCATGCGGTCGATGCTCAGCGACTGGATTACGCGGCATATCGCCTTGATGAAAGAGTCTGCCTGCCCGGTAGAGATAATGGTCTCCACGATGCGGGTATAATATAGCTGCTTATCATCGCCCGAGGGTGACTCATGCAGCAGTTCTTCGATAATGTAAGCGAACTCCTTTGGCAGCGCCTTGCGCACCTTCGAGCGCGTATATTTTGATGAGACTTCCTGCAGTACCTTTACGAGACGATGGAGAGTCACCTGATAATAATCCAGCAGATTCTGTTCGGTGGATTTGACGAGTTCCAGTTTCCGTCCGGGGTAATAGATGAGAGTGCATAGGTCGCGCAGGTCTTCTTCGCGCATGGATGTCTGGAAGAGATCGTAGACCTTGCGTCGGATGCTTCCGGAGGCGTTCTTCAAGATATGGGCAAATGCCTCATTTTCGCCGTGTATATCGGCGATGAAATGCTCAGTCCCCTTCGGGAGATTAAGGATAGCTTCGAGGTTGATGATTTCCGTAGCTGCGGCTGAAGCCGAGCCAAATGATTTGGAGAGCAATTCCAGCACCCTGCGGTCTGCATCAAGCCTGCGCTGCTGTTCGGGTGCGGAGATCTCCCGCCGAAGGGTCTCCATTTGGAATTTAGTGTTCATGATATATTCGCTGTTAGGTTTAAGGTTCAATGCGCTAATTTATGAAAAAACTTCAACATGACCAATAAAATCCTGAAAAAAGCGCGATTGGATGAAAAAGGTCATAATCGAGAGGGAAGAAATCATGCCGTATGTCAACCGTGACGGATATTTCATCAAAGGTTCGTTCGACTTTTTATTTATTACAGTCTCCGTGATCATTTCAGAAAATAAGCCCCATTTCTAAAAAGCGGTAAAATAACCGCTTTTTATAAATGGGGGGAGACTTTGGACGTAATTGCTTGATGTTTTTTCAAAGAGGCAATACTATCGCTTAATGAATTTTTAGGGTATCTAAAAACGTATCAATCCGCTTTTAGCGATAGAAATCCGGAATCCTATGCTTCGCCCGATAAGATCGCCTGCGTCGGCTCCGAATGAGAATTTCCCCTCCCAGCCGGCCAGTCGGCGCGGTCGCCAGGTGACTTCAGCCAGGAAATTGAAGTTGTCGGCCACCTCCGGTAGCGGATTCTTGTATGTGCCCCACGAACGCTGATAACTTGCCAGCACGCGATAAGACAGATCCGCCGTCGGTCGGCCTTCAAATCCGAGATGATGTGCTATTATGCGATTTGACTTCAGTAGCAGGGTCCCATCATTGTAGACAGGGGAGATGACCAGCGGATTGCCGATAATCATACCCCAATGTTGCCATGCTCCGTAGATATAATGCCAATAATACTGGTCGCGGCCCGATACCTGCACCGGCAGATTGTCGGTCTTGTCCCAATAGACCGGGCCGGACTGATCCTTCATATACAGGAACTCATATACGATATTGCTGACTACAGGATTCTGAGGCAATTGAGCCTCAACACCCCAAAGTCCGTCGCGCCAGGGATAATCGATGTAGAGCATCGAATGGTCCTCAAACATATGTTGATAATAGGCCTTAACTCCCCATCCTTTATCCTTTGGAGTCCAGCCGATGCAGAAGGTCCAGTTGCCTAAGAAATTGCCGTCAACATTACTCGTCTCTCCCTGGATGGATCCTCCTGCCTGAGGTACAAAAGCATGCCATAGGCCTTTGAGTCCTCCCGTGCCGCGTATCCAATGGATAGAGCCGTCGGCCTCCCTATACCATGCTTCGCCTCCAAACTGAGTGGCCATTTCTATGCCGACTTCAGCAGTAAGGGGAAACTTGTCGGCATTACCATTGCGCAGCCATAGACCCTTGGAATGATACTTAAGATTCTGAGGATAGAGAGCATGCTCATCCGTCCCCTGAGGTTTCGACCAGTCGCGAAGCCATTTGGAATCAGAAAACATCCCGAATGCTACGTATCCTTTGATGCCGAGCCAGCCCTTGGTGCCCCAGATATCGGCATAATCGAAGATGCCGGCTCGGATCTGAGGGATCGGCATGGCATTACCCGAATAGAGCAGATTACCCGATGACAATCGAGGATTCGACAATTCTCCCGGGATCTCCTTCTGGCCGATCATCAGGTCCAGACAGCGATAGCGGATCTCTCCGTAAAGCTGATGGATAAAGAAGGGCGACTGCTGGCGATATCCCCCGACCAGGTCGATGCCTGCGCCCCAGGAATAACGGTTAGAGCGATCCATCCTCTTCAACATCAAGGCTCTCAGCTGCAGATTATTCTTCTTTACGGAGCCCAGCCCCTGAGTATTATTCAGTAACCAGAACGGGGTATTCTCCCCTCCGGCGAAACTCCCCGTAAACTCGCCGCGCCAATTCAGCGAATCCACCCGCCAGCTTCCCGACTTCCGGGGAGTGGCAGTCGTTACAGAGTCAACCGTCTCGATCGACTTCCGGGTAGAGGTAGACGCTACAACATCAGCAGTCTCTACCGCCGAAGCTCCCGAGACAAAAACTCCACAAAAAGCCAATATAGTAAAAAATCGAATCATAATGCGGTTGTAGGGACGCGATTAATCGCGTCCACGCGAATAAAAATCCAGTTAACTCCGCGAATATAATAAAAAAATCCGGAAAGCTCACACGAGCACCCCGGATTTTTAATCGCCGACCAATTCTCGGCCTATCTTAATTTAGCTTCGATTTAGAGCCTGTTTACTAAGAACTGTTAAGATATCATTTTGATAGAATATCAACGATAAAACGCCCATATTTTGGCCATTTTCGCTCTTTTCATCAGTCGCGATGCCCACATCGCTCCTTCTTCAAAAATCGAAACTGCCTCAAAATCTGTGCATTTTCTCGTTAACATTCTTTAGTAAACCGGCTCTTAATTAATTATTATCTTTTAAATAAGAGTAAAATTACGGTCAACCAAATCATCCGCTTTCACGACGACTACATCATCATACATCATCATAAGAATGTCATCGTCATAGTCACCGAGATTGACCTGATTCTCTTTCCCTGCGATATTATTGGCAATCAGTTGGAAGAAGTCGACTCCCGCCCCGTATGCATGCAGGTATGCTCCACCGAATCGCGGATTTATTTCCGATAGGTAATATTCCCCATCCTTGATGAAGAAGTCCATGTCAAGAGGTCCGTTGAATTCAAACTTATCGCAAATTTCCTCAATAAATTTAAAGAGTTTTGGATCCTTGAAAGAGATTGTCTTGCTCGCACCGCCGATACGGGTCTCGATTTTCTTTTTCGAGAAAGCTGCTACCGCCTTATGTGATATAGTATCCACATAGACATCGGCGTCGCAGTCTCCGCCTGTCATGAGTTCCTGAATTATATAGTCATGTTCTCCACTATTCCAGTCAGCCTTTGCCTGTTCGAGCGAATGAACCTTATGGGCTCCAACACTACCACTTCCGCATATGGGTTTCATGAACACCGGGAAAGAAATTTCGCCCTTATTCAATGCTTCTTCAAATTCATCCCAATCATGAAAAGTAAGAGGAGTACGAATGCCGTTCCGCTTACAGAATTTATAAAGTTCATACTTATCAAAGCAGTAGATAGCGCTTTGCGGAGCCGGACAAAGCGGAATAACTCCGATCTCCTTAAATCTATCAGAGTTTTTAGCAAGAATTTCGATTTCCGGATCTATCAAAGTGGTAATTGTCTTCACATCATTATCCTTGCATATCTGCAGAATTGTTTCAATATAGTTCGGATCGGAAATTTTAGGCACAACGTTCTGAACATCACAAAACTGCAAAGCAGGCGCAGTCGATTGCAGATCAGTGCCTATGATGAGTCCGGTCTTGCCGATAGACTCTTTCGCATTGCGTAGCAATCGACCGCGCCGGCCGACACTACAGAACAGCATATTATTCATAATAAAAATTACTTATAAGTCTGAGTGGAAAATAGATCAGATGCTTCCGACGGGCGACGTATTTCAGCTAACTTACCCTGCTTGTCAAGGGTATATACTCGTGGCCAGAATCTTATAAACTGCGGAGTAAGTGTTAAGGTATATGCTCCGACATTATTATAAAGAATTCTGTCACCCGGCATTAAAGCGGGTTTTTCAATTAAAGAGAAAAGTCGGTCATATTCCAGACACGTACATCCCCCAACTATCTGAAGATATTCAATCGGCCGATTTTCGTTGAGGTATAATATATCCTTTAGATAATCCGACTTACGGAAGAAGGGATCAACATCGTTGCGGCTTCCGTCAGTAGTCACAAATCTTGTTTTGGAATCCACTCTTTTGACATCAATCACTTCCGATATAAATTTAAAGCAACTTGCCGTCAGTGCATTCCCGGGTTCGATGATTATATCAAGATTTTCCAACCCGGTGCGTTTGAGCGGACGATATATAGCTTCTGTATAATCTGTAAAGGTGGGTTTATTTGGGAAAATACCGAAATAGCCTCCTCCAACATCAAGGTATTTCAGGTTAAGGTTATATTTATTAATGACAGATGCCGCATATGCAACCGAGCATTCATAAAAACGAGGTGATCGTGAATGGGCGGTACGATGAATATGCAATCCGGAGAGTGTTACATTGGATAAGTTCGCCAATGATTCCAACGCATCACGGAATTCATCAGATTCATCAGAGAACCCGAATCGGCTGTTGTCATCATCTCCGTCTGCGTCTTCGGGTGAGATTTTCGATATATTTATATTAAGTCTTATTCCTACAGTGAAGATCTGATCTGAAGGTAAATCGTTAAGCCAATCCAATTCCCGTTTTGTCTCGATATTTACGACGGCTCCTCCTTTGACTGCTTCCAAAAAAGAAGCTTTTGCCTTCATAGGCCCGTTATATATAATCCGGTCAGGTTCAAACCCACAAAGTCTCGCAAGTTGATATTCATCGTGACTTACGACTTCAGCGTAGCATCCGTTTTTTTTGGCTTCGATAAGGCAATAGGGAAGAGAATTTGTCTTTACCGAATAGCCAATAATTGATTTCTTGCAATTCAGATCCAGAGCTTTTTTAAATTCATTTACCGATCTTTCAAACTCCATTTCATCAAAAATATAGCATGGAGTCTGCAATTCTTTGTAATCCGGAATAGAATAATTTTTTAGAGAATTAGACATGTGGCTATCACTTCTTTCTTTAACTCATCTATCAGTTAGTTCCATCAAAATATTCCATTGTGATATCATTCTCGGAGTTTATATCCGCACGTTTCAATACCTTCATCAGCGTGGTCCAGACTATGGAGCAATCCGTCTTGAAAGAGATATTGTCGACATACCATACATCCAGTTCAAATTTCTTACCCCAAGATATGGCATTTCGGCCGTGACATTGCGCCCACCCGGTTATCCCGGGCCGGACTTCATGGCGTCGAGCCTGGGTCGGAGAATATAGCGGAAGATACTGAGGAAGAAGCGGTCGCGGACCGATAAGCGACATGTCGCCGATCAGGACGTTCCAGAGCTGAGGCAACTCATCGATGGATGTGGAGCGGACGAAGCGACCGACTTTTGTTAGTCGGTCGGCATCCGGCAGAAGATTACCGTCGGCATCACGCTCATCCGTCATCGTCTTAAACTTTACGACGCGGAATATCCGTCCATCCTTCCCCGGACGCTCCTGGCGGAAGAAAGCCCCGGCGCCCTTATTGGCGAAATGCAACCAGAGGGTTACGATCGCCAACGGCACGGACAACACAATCAGCACTCCGCCGGCCGCCGTCACATCAATCAGCCTCTTGAAAAATCTTCGATAAATCATGGAACCTTGTCAACTACGTTGGTATGTGATTATGCGGTTATTGGCGCAAAGTGCAGGGTGATAGAGATTATGAACCGCACGAAGCCTTAACTTTTAACTATTAACTGTTAACCGGATTATTATCGGCAAGCACTTGCCGATAATAATCCTTCAGGCATTGGCGGACATAACTCTGTTCATAGCGCTCAGCGACGAGTTGCCGGGCATTGGCAGCCATACGCTGCCGACTTTCAGCATCTGTCATCATCCTCTCCATAGCAGAGTAAAGTGCATCCGCATCCTTAGAAGGAATGATTACTCCATTCTCTCCGTCCAGTATAATCTCGCGCGAACCATTGATATCCGTCACAACCGAGGGTTTCCCCATCGCCCCTGCCTCGATCACGCAATTCGGGAATCCCTCGCGATACGAAGGGAACACGAATGCATCCCCTGCCATATACCAAGGCCTTACATCCGACTGACTCCCGACGGCCTCAATCCCTCCGTTCACCTCAATCTCCTGAAGCGTCTGCGGACGCAGCGGATCAAGTTTCGCCTCTTCCGGACCGACCAGTATCAGCCTGCACTTCGGATACTTCTCCCGAAGTCGCGAGAAAGCCTCCACCAACTCATTGATACCCTTGTCGCCGACCAGACGACCGACGAAGACAAACACAAACTCATCGTCGGCAATCTTCAAGTCTTTCCGGATCCTATCAGCTTCGTCTAAAACCTCCGTGCGTGTCGGATCAAAATGCTTCAGATCAATTCCCTTGACATTGCCATGTCCGAGGATACGGAGCGGTTTGCGGGTGATGCGGTAATTAGTAAGATCCGATTTCACGCCCTCCCCTTCAGGGATGACGTGAGTGGCGCATGCGCATGTGAGCCGGTCGGTCAGGATAAGAATCTTCTGCTTAAGTCCGGTGGAGGTAGGGAATACCAGACCTGTAAAAGTATGGATACGCACAGGCACGCGACAGATCCAACCTGCCATCATCGACAGCAGTCCCGCTTTCGGTGTCATCGAATGTACCATCGTCGGTCGCTCCTTACGAAACACGCGGATCAAGCCGAAGAGACTCTTCAGATCCTTCAGCGGCGAGATATGCCTCTCCATCGGCACTCCATAAGTGCGCACGCCTTCCCGCTGAGCGACGACGTCCAGATCCTCTCCCGGCGAAGATACGGCCACGACCTCATATCCCTCCTTTTCATGCAACTCCCGAAGCAGATCCTTACAGAATCCCTTCAGCGACATCGGCACAGTCGAACTCCTGATAATCTTGATTGACATAATTATATTATTGGTGGCTGCTTGATAATCTTAACAGGCATGATTAACCGTTCAACCGGTGTTGCAATTTTATTTATTATTATAGAAGCTGCGTAACTAATAATAGTTAGCACTCCTAAAACTAACAAAGGAAATTTGAATGAATATACAAAGTCATGAAGTAGAGTCTGATAAAACCAATAATGAATCATCCACATATTCATCGATTGGTCTCCCAATTTTACCAACATTGCTTTACTCCATCCTCTGATATTTAGATTTGATATACACCAAATTACTCCGAAGGCGTAGAAGAAATTATATTTTCCAAGCAATTCATAGAATATTAACCCAATTAGAAGTATAGATATAATAAAATATCGGGGGAAAGATTGGGGAATTATTTTTTTACAAAAATCTTTTGATCTTTCGAAAATTCTATCCTTAGCGCAAATAGCACCCAAGCAAAATTGAAATAAAAAATGGAATACCAGCAGTAGATTGTAAGCATAACGAGCATTATATATGTAACTTTGGCCATATCTACTGATACAATAACTGGTAAATATATGAATTATTAGAGTTAAAAAAATGATGATCAATGAGTTATGTTTATCAATGACCTTGAATATCCAAATCGAAATAATAGCTAATATGATATAGGGTAAGAAAAACCACATCGGGGCATCATAAGTCGGATCATACGCAAATATATTAGCAATTATGATATCAGTAGAAAGAGGTATCTTTGTGGGTTTAACATAGTATGCTAACGGAACAAATATAAGAAGAATAAGCCAATAATGGATACATAATTTAATCAATCTGTTCCATCTGTTTTTATCTCCTTTGAGGTATACCTTATACAGTCCATATCCACTCAAGAATAGATAAAACGGCACCGGTCCGGCAGCGCGAGTTAGAAAATTAACTAAAGGCTTGCCGTCAATAAAGACAAAATTCTTACATAATTCTGCATTAGCAGGATCCATAAACAGATGTAAGAATAGCATCATAATAATGGCAATTCCTTTTACAATTTGAGATGTCTGCTTGTCCATTCTAATTGCCCTACCGAATCAGCGTATAGCAGAGAATTAATTAAACCGTCGAATCAAGATCATGGTGTGGAACATGAATCTTGATTCAACGGAACAGGAATACTGAATTTTAATATTCAAAACTTCCGGATATTTAACTTACATGAATTTTATAGTGAATTATAAATTTCAAGATATCCATCTTTCATTTTGGATATATCGAAATTTTTTGCTCGGGAGTAGCATTGGGATGCAACTCTGTGGTATTCCTTTTGATCTGATTCCAATCTTAGTATTTCGTTGGCAAACGTGTCGGAATGACCGTGAGGGAAAAGAATCCCTGCATCTTTTACTACTTCCCTGAGACCGTCGACATCGGAGGCCAGAAATGGCTTACCGACACTCATTCCCTCAACAGAAGAAAGAGAAAGTCCTTCGAAATGCGAAGACATTACAATGAAATCCGCTGCATGGAGTAACTGTGGGATATCCGAACGAATTCCTAAGAAATGAACTCTCTCGGACAGTCCTTGATCCAGGCAAAGTTTTTCAAGTTCATTTTTTCTTATACCGTTGCCTACAAGGAAAAGATGAAATTCATCAGGCAGATACTGCAGAGCCTTAATCAGAGTATCCTGATCCTTCTCCCAGCGGAATCCGGCCACCATCATTATCTTCCGGCTTCCCGGGGCAATTCTCTCGAGTTCCGGAGAAGGGATTGCTTCTGCGAATTTAGCGACGTCTACGCCATTATTAATGGTAGCTATATCTACGTTCGCTTTACCAATATATTCCCGAAGATTTTCTTCGGCTTTTTTTGCAATGCAGATGATCTTGTCATATCGTTCATACATCAGGCGGTCAATTCGGCGATACCATCCCCAATTCCTCCGGCGGTTGGAGCCTCCATGTTCTGTAGTTACGAGTTTGAAATTTTTATTTTTACAGAGAGCTGCAAAGAGTTGAGGAGCGGTATTGTGAGTATGCACTATATCATACTCTCCCTTACGTATTAGTTTGCTTAATTTAATGAGGTTGGAAAGACTATATACATTCCCTTTATTTGGCATAAACGAATGTATTGAAATACCTGTTTTGCTGAGCTGTCGGAAGAATGGTGTGTCTTCTCCATTAAAAATTGCCAGCTCGACCTCATACCCATCATTGCGGAGAAGTGGTAATAACTCGACCATCAATTTCTCCGCCCCACCGGTGCGAAGAGAAGTTATGACGTGCAGGATTTTCATATCTGAACTTTCATGGCCTGTTCGATTACGGGAGCCATGTCATAATATTTGTAATCTGCCAAACGTCCTCCAAAAATTACATTATCTTCCTTGTCGGCAAGTTGACGATATTTCTCCGCGAGAGAATTATTTCGGTTATCATTTACCGGGTAATAAGGTTCCATCCCGGATTTAAATTCTGTAGAAAATTCGCGTGATATGACTGTCTTGGGATTCTCATAGACGCCATCTCCGAAGGACTCGAAGTGCTTATGTTCAATAATTCTTGTCCAATTAGTCAACGAGTCAGTATAGTTTACTACTGCATTACCTTGATAGTTGGGAATATTAAGTATCTCAGTTTCAAATCTAACTGTTCGCCAATCAAGTCTACCAAGTTTAAAATCGAAGTATTCATCAATCGGACCTGTATAGACTAATTTCTCAGCAATATCATTCCAACTTTGTTTGATCTCCTTAAAATCAACTCCCAATCTGATATCGCAGCCTTTCAAAAGACCTTCAATTAAGAGATTATATCCTCCGATAGGGATACCTTGGTATGTGTCATTGAAGTAATTATTGTCGAAAGTCAATCTGACCGGGAGTCTGCGAATAATAAATGCAGGTAATTCTGTGCAAGGACGGCCCCATTGTTTTTCGGTATAATGCTTGATGAGTTTTTCATAGATATCCTTACCGATTAAGCACAGAGCCTGCTCTTCCAGATTGCGAGGTTCTGAGATCCCGTCAGCCTTCATTCTATCAATGGCATCTTGCCGTTGCTCTTTTAATTTATCCATTGCCTCCGCCGGATTTTTTACTCCCCACATCTGATAGAACGTGTTCATATTGAAGGGGAGGTTATAAAGCTTGCCATCGGGGGCATAAGCAACCGGGCAATTGGTATATCGGTTGAAGGGTACTATAGAATTGACGAAATCCCAGATTTCTTTATTAGAAGTATGGAATATATGAGCTCCATATTTATGGACGTTAATTCCTTCGATTTTTTCACAATAAACGTTTCCCCCGATATGTTGACGTTTATCAATTACCAGACAACGCTTTCCGGCTTGGGTTGCCCTATGAGCAATTACGGCACCAAAAAGTCCGGCTCCAACGATAAGAAAATCGTAGTTTTTCATTTTATCTTTTGAAAGATACCCTCAGGCGGGGCATGATGTAAGGGGTGAATATATGATTAAATACTCCACTTACTAATTTATACAATACATAATTAGTTGTAGTGGAGTTTTTTATCTTGCTAATAATTGATGTTTTCCAGTTTGAAGAAGAGGAAGGCAATGGTAAGAATCCTATTTCTTTACCAAATTGCATTATTTTTTTGAAATCTTTGTAGTTGTAGTCCGCCGTCAACATTCTTGAGTAACCGAAATTCTTCTTAGAATTAAGACTACTTATACATGCATGATAGACCTCAGGTTTTTCATCTACCTTGTAGACGTTCATCGCTGTCATAATATCCGAGTAAGCGTTCAGATAATCCTTCACGCACTGCTGAGCATGCTTCTTTCTACGATTTGTAGATGCGCTCGATTCTCTAACCACATATCTGTAAATGTCTGCTTTACATGAAAGATACCGTGCATTTGCGATGAAGACCGTAGATATAAACAACTGATCTTCACCAACTCGATAAGGTTTGAATCGTATGTTGTGTTTATCAAGGAAATCTTTGCGATAAATATATATCCAGCAAAAGGATGGAAGGCCTCCTTTGTGCAGCGCAAGATTGTCGTGGGTAGTGCCTTCGTATTCTATCTCGTCGATTATTGGCTTGACATCCCAGAAATCGTAACTGCTATAGAAATGAATTACATCGATATCGTCGCGATCCGCATATTTGCGGAAGGCTATTTTAAGGCCATTATCCAATAAATAATCATCAGGATCGAGAAAAGCAATGAATTTTCCTGTTGATGCATTAATGCCAGTGTTGCGAGCTCTTGCTACTCCACCATTTTTCTGATTAATCAGTCTAAAATTCTGATGAGATGCTATATACTCTTCACATATTTTCTGTGAAGAATCAGTAGAACCATCATTTACGAGGATAACCTCGTATTCTGTATCATCCAATCCCTGTCGTAATATGGAGTCAAGACATTTCGTCAGGTACTCCTCCATATTGTAGATAGGTAAGATAATGCTAAGCAACATTATTTTGCTATAATAAAGTTCTTTTGAGCCTTATATTCTTTGCTTTGAGCAAAGGCAATACCTTTTAGCGTACCATGAATATAACCGATGAGGTGTTTTGGCTGGAATTTTGCGATGGAAAATAACGCTCGGGTCAAGGTCCCCAATCCAAAGCGCCATGAGAACGCGAGAATACAACGAAATTTTTCTAAGGCATTGTTCCCTTTAAGATCATAGCAGGTACGATACCATGTCATGTAATAGGATAAGGCGCGGAACTTTATCTTTTTATAAGTTTTGTTATGAATATTATTTGTCCCGGCGTCAAGATGTAGAATCCCCGTATCATGGGCCATGACTACCTTGTAACCATTTTTATGCAGTTTGTAAGACATAATCTGATCTTCTCCAAAAGTGCCGGCAGGGAACTGATCAATCCATAGCTCATCCTCATAGTGAATTTTGCGGAAAGCCTCGGTTTTACAAAGACAAGCTGTTCCGGGAAAGCTTTGAGTAGGAGATACTGCCCCCTTTTTAGGATTCCTATTAAATGAGAAAGTTCCATTTCTCATAATTTTAATAGCATTATCATCGTCAGGTCGCGCCACGACTCCATTGGCCATGTAGTATCCTAATTTCATGAATTGGCTCATCCCTGCATTATTGAAAGTTTCAGGAGCTATGCAATCTGCTCCGTGAGCAATCATACTTTCGTAGAGTTTCTCGACTCCGTCATCCGGAAAGAATATATCATCATCGAGGATTAGAATATAATCCGTATCGACTCCTTGAAGAGAGGCAGCTCTTTGATGAACCAAGCCTTTATGGACAGGTATATATTCTTCTATTCCTACTTGAAAATCAGGGCGTTTATAGCCCTCGGCAAGATATATGAAAATATGCTTAGGTTTAATAGTCTGGCGGTGCAGAGATTCCAATTCTTGGCGATACTTCTCTCCGCCTGTGCCAAGAGTGCGTATCGCTACCGAGTATTCAAAATTTCGATTACTCATTTCTCAAAGTATTTATGTTTCCAATAATGATATAGCCCATAGCCTGCCGGTAGGCACAATGTAACTAAACCTTTGTAGGGGCATCGTAGGATCTGAAATAGATTCCAATTATCGAATTTGCAATAGACGATATATAACAAGGTCTGTTTTATTCGCATTTTCAGATTAAAATGGCGTGACATGGTTTCCAAAGATCCCTCAATTCCTCCTTTGGGGCATAGAAATCTCAGTTTCTTGCCTTGTTTGGTCAATCCTCCTTCAAGATATTCGCAGATATAAATTACTTTATTACGGAAAAGCATATCATTCTCTTTAGCAAGACGAATCCATACCATCCCTTCGCTCATGAATTTCTCGCCCGGATAAATAGTAAATGGATGTCGACGGATACTTTCCGTTGTCCAGACTTCCGCATTATCGGCTGATACTCCGCGATTGTATTTCTGAACTATTATATTACTGATCACATTATCTTCCGGGAACACGGATGCGTTATTAGCCACATATCCATCTTTTGTTTTTCGGCCACGTAAAAAGGCTATGCCATTTAAATTCTTATCTTTTACGCTATTCCACTCAGAAATAATAGTTTCGATTGCATCCGGAGTCAACGAATCATCGCTATCGACAATGAAGAAAAGTTCACCTTCGGCTAATTGAGCCCCATAATTAATAGCAGTATGCTTTCCGCCGTTTTCTTTCGTATAATATCGCACTTTGAATCGATCATTCGATAACCATTGGCTGACAATTTCTTCGGTATTGTCTAAGGACCCATCATCAATGATTAGCCATTCAAAATCAAAAGAAGTTTGATTGCAAAGGCTATTGTAAAGTTTTGGCAGGAGATTAGCTCGGTTGTATGTTGGTGTAAAGATGGTTACCTTAGTGGTCATTTGATGGCATGTCGTGTATAAGGTTTTAAGGATGAAAATGTTTGGAAATAACTTATCTTTAATGCCAAAGTGAGAAAAATAATTCTGAGATCTTTTTACGAGAATGATTAGTAAGGATTGCAACTTTTCCTGCCTTGGCGATCTCTGAGATTCTGGAAGGGCTTTGGCTGAGTTCCATTAATGCTTCTGTGAGTTCCTCTCCAGTTGAATATTCAATACATTCCGAACCTCTTTTTGCAGCAATATTTTCGAGGGCCAAGGGCGTACCGATTACCATTAATCCATTGGCAAATGCGTCAAGGACTTTTCCCTTGGTGCCCGTACCTACGCAAACCGGAGTCAACTGAATATGATGAGAAGCCACTTCGGCTGCGTAATCTTCCACATATCCATTCTGTTTAACTTCAAATCCCGAATTGTGTAGCATATAGGTCGACTTATCCCAACCTTTACCCAAGAAGGTAATCAGATATCGATCCTTTACTGATTGCGGCAACATCGTCATTGCTTCAAATGCCTCATCAGCAGCCTGCGCCATCGTAAAGTTATAGGCTCCGGCTACTAATAGTCGGATTTTTTCCCCAGGCTTTACAGGAGAAGGTTCGAATTTAGAGAGAGAATAATGTGGATGATTGATAAATATGGTGTTTGCGTTCGGATTCAGACGCTTAAGAAATAGGGCGTCTTCCTTACCGACAAGATGATAGATTATATTGTTACTATTGGGGAATTTAGATGCCATTCGTGAGTATCTATGAAGCATAATGGCATATCTTGCTATCGATTTTCGGCTGAGTGGCACCCCTTTCATCCCAAATACCCTTTGATAATACATTGCCTCGCAGTCCGGAGTTGTAACTACTATTCTTGTATCTATAAATTTTTCAGCAATAGCGGATAATTCTTCCCCATAAATCCATAATCCGGAGTTTTCAGTGCTTAAATATCTTCTAATTTCTTTGATAGCGGACTTGGGTATAGAAAGATAAGAAAGAAATGGTTTAGGAAGAAATAATCTGATAACGGCAGGATGTAAGAGACGCATATATTTCGGTTGGGGAATCAGATTAATCTTTATCCCCAATTCCTCTTCCGATTTTTTTATCTGCTCTTGAGAGCAGCGATTAAGATTAAACGACCATATCCCTACCTCGATATCTTCAGGCCGGAAAGCCAAAAGATGATATGGTAGAGCACTTGCTCCGCGTATATTTGTTTCTGTCGGAGTATGAAGAGTAATTAAAGCTAATTTTGTCATTCTAAGAATCTGAAAGCCGGGCGATAAAATTTATCTATATCATAGGTAAAGTCGTACTCATAATATATTCTGTATATATCTTCCGGCCTATAACCATTTGATAAGAATGTCTTATAGGGATATAGAGAATAAGATGCTTGCCATCCCGAGTACACTCGTAAGTATAGACCCAACATAAGGATGACTACTAAAAAATTTAGAAGATGCTGATTTTTATTTATCAATTGAGTTGCTGAGATACTTAAAGAAGGCTTTCTGTAGGTGCATATATGAGATAAGATATAGATTATTCCTATCATAAAATACCAAGTTAATCGCCCTCCCTCACTTGATTTTATGAATAGTAATAGAATCGCGCAAAATGACCAAGATACATTTAAAAATACCAAATTTTTGCGCGTTATGGGAATCTTATTGTAATTTATTAATATAATCCAAACAAAAAAGACAACTTCCAGAAGATAAGCCAGTCGCATTTCGTTGTGAGTAGAGTATTGATTCCTGAAATCAGAAACATCTGTGAATGCTTCATAGAATGTGCCCATTATACCGGATAGGCCTACTAATGCACAGATCATTAATATAAATACTACTGATGCGGGAGGCCACTTCTTTAATGGTAGAATCGCGAGTCCCATTAATATTATTCCTGACTTATGTAGGGTAGCGACAATAATACCTACTAATATAAACTTCAACCATTTCTTATCCACTATGTAACGGACTCCGAACCATGCTATAGAGCATGCCAAAATTTGTCTGAGATAAGTGAAAGTAAAAAAGAAAGTCAATCCCAAGAATACGATAAGTGCTATTGGATAATTATCCATACTACGCACAAAGGATTTATAAATAAAGAAATAAATTAAAGCGGTAATAATAAATATATAAATATATCTATTTTCAGTAATGAGACCTATAAGATAAGACAATAATGAATAACCAACTTCGAAATGATTCATCAAAAATATTATTTGAGTATCATCGTCAAATGTTATTGCATCTGCTAATCTATCAAACACCTCCCCATAAATATAGCGGTCATATCCTCCAAACATATCTGACAGACCTACAAATAGCATGAGCAATAAAAGATAAACCCTGAGAAATATCTTATTCCTATTTTCCAATGGCCCTACCATATAAGCAACCACCGGGATTATAAATATGATTAGATATAGCAACATGTAAGTCTAAATTGATAAGAAATACTTGAGAAGTATTTTTGAATTGAAAATAAATGAGACTAACAAAGATTTATAAGATTTAAAGTTTACTTTTAATGGATATACACCGATTTCTTTAAGCCAATCAATCTTTTCATCTATTTCTTCTTTTTCCCAAATTTTTTGACTTCTCAAGCGGAAGAAAAATCCAATCATTATGGAATTTAGTAATGTCTCATATCGCTTTCTAAAGTTATTAGAGTAGGTCCCTGTCCTTAGATCATAATACACTTTAGATACAAGAATAGCGTCGGATTCAATATTCATTAATACTTTGAGTCGATCTATTGACCTGTCAGTACTTGAGTTATTGTATCTATAAAAATAGACATCTTTGTCTGCAAACATTACTCTTCTCAGTAGAGGGAAAAGTCGAAAGCATAGTTCCGAATCTTCGTGGGTAAAGCCAGAACGAAACCGAATATTCTTTTCTTGGAATAATTTAGTTAAGAAGATCCCACGGCACATACTGCCGAATACAAAATATCGAATTGCCGCTTCTTCGCCGGAAAAAATCTGATTATATTTTACTTTGGGAATTTTTTGAGTCTGAATATCTCCATTCTTTTGCTGAATCAAGAGATTATAGATTATAGCATCCAAAGAATTGAGATCTACGATATTCAATAATTTGGAAACTTTGTCTGGTTGAAGGTAATCATCAGAATCTACAAACATCAAATATTTACCCTTTGCTTCGTCTATTCCAAGATTGCGGGCTACGGCCTGTCCATGATTCTCTTGATGGAATACTCGTATATTTCGGTGTAGGGAGGCTAATTGATTGGCGACTTCAAGACTATTGTCTTTAGAGCCATCATCGATCATTAGTATCTCGAATGCATCTTCATTCAGTCCTTGATTGAATAAGGATGTGATACATTCTTCGAGATATTGCGCAGTATTGTATACAGGAATAATGATTGAGAGTCTCACTTATCAATCTTAAATTTATTAGTTACTTTGTAAAAATCTATAAAGGTATTACTCAATTAGTAATAGTCATATGAACGATATCCTATTTGATACTTCGGCTTTTTCTGTACTGACTTCTTTTTATTCCCAATTTAGTAAGCATACGATAAATTGAAATATTAAAGGCTAAATCTTTATTTTTCCATACGGGTCGATACTTTTTCCACGCAGTACGCTTTAGATAATCAAAAAAGCAATCTTTCATAGGTTGCCCACATTCTTTATACCATGGTTTATATGCAGTATAATGTAGGATGGTAATATCTCTTAAAGAGTCTTCTATCTCCTTAGAATATTTAGCATAGAAGTTAGATATCTTTTCAGGTCGTTTGAAGTAATCCTCTTGAAAATTATATTTCATCGGAATCCTTTTGACATTATTATAGAAAGCTATATTAAGGATTTCTTGATCGTGTTGACGCATGCGACCCTCATGTTCTTTGATGATTCTAAGGAATTTCTCAAACATATTATGTTTCCTCCAATACGCCAAATCAATGATCATTACACCGGAATTGAAATAACCATATTCGGATGAAAATCCCAGTTGATCATAGTTCATATCTAATTCTCCCTCGTCTATTGCAGCCGCCACTGCTTTACCTTCCAAATCCGTATTCCACAGCTTTGTGAGATTCTGGAGTATAACTGTATCACAATCAAAATAAAGAACTTTGTCTACTGTTTCCGGCATAAGATCGGCGAGAGATAAGCGGTAATAACAAGCCTTTGTCGTGTGAGTTGCAGTAATTTTCCCCTTTTTTGCTTTTTCTTTTGATACACCCAAATTCGGCATATTTTGATAAGCATCTCCATTTACTCTCAAGAAGTTGATCTTATGCTTAGAATTATGTTCTAATTCGCATTCAAGGATATTCATATCCTTTTCAGTCACACTTTCATCGATTACTGCATAAAAGTCAACTAATTTATCCTTATTATTCAGGCTAATTGACTTTATCAGCACCGAAGAGGGCATAATATAGTTTGTATCTGTACAGAATACAATATTCATTGTGTCCATATAATTTATTGATATTTCTTTAGTTGATTTGCTAATGCTTCAATAAATCCATGGCCATATTTTATATCCGGCTCCATGTAATTCCCTTCTCCCCATTCATTCCAAGACTTCAGAACCAGAAGCTTATTGTCTTTTTTATTTACCATTGGAAGTATCTTGGCCAACATGCGCCCAAAATTCTTAGGAGTAGCATTTAGATAGACATTTCCGAATTTCCCACTTCTCGGTGTGTGATCCCAATTCGGCATAATCTGAGGAATGATATCATTCCGATCCAAGTCTTTATTGGACCATGCTGTATCAATTAAATTCAAATAATCAATTCTATGCGGAAGACCAAAATTGGCAAATCCTATTTTTCGTTTAATGAACCCTATTGCTCTTTTGAAGAATGATGGTGCTCCACCCAGACGAGCATTTACATCGATAATACCTCCGTCTAACCCATGTTTTATAGCATCTGAAAAAAGGTCGAAAGCTATCAATCCTGTCAAGAAATAGAAACCATCAGATAGGCCTTCTTTTCTCGCCAATTCATTCCATCGTTTAATGAATTGATTAATATTGGCATAGTCAAGATGTTTATATATGAGGAAAAGAGGTTTCCCATTATATCTCATATAGCGTTCATCTTTAAAGAATGGAAGGCAATAATAGAAATGATCATCAATATCTTTTAGTCCCGGATATTGTTGCTCAATCAATAATTCGGAACTGCCGTTTGGACTCCAAGATTTTCTCCACCAACTGTGGTTAGCCCAAGCAAAACAGAATGGAAAATCTGGTTGACCTGATTGCAACATTCTTTCAGCAGGCATTTCCAGAAGTTTTCGACCATTGCCAAACCAATAATGCCAATAGCAAAAGCCTGTCACTCCTGCCTCCTTTGCAAGTTCAGCTTGTTGGATTGCCACATTCTGAACTCTCAGGTCATAGTATCCTAAGTCCAATGGTACTTTAGGTTGATAATGACCCTTAAAGAGAGGTATAGCTTTACCTACATTTGTCCATTCCGTGAACCCGGGTCCCCACCATTCATCATTTTCCTTGAATGGATGAAATTGGGGCAGGTAATAAGCTATTACTTTAATCTTACCATCATTTAATTCCATTATGGAGATTGTTATAATTTTATTAGGTCCGTGATTTTAGAAAGGGTACTTTTCGTAAGATGAGATGAGTTTTCCCCATCAAAAACTTTCTCTCTTTTTTTGATAATCCGAATATGTAGATTGTCATCAGAGTGCTGATCAATGCTATCGGAGTCATAATAAGCAGATGTATAAATCCTGTAGCGTGTATATATCTAACTGCTATAATCGGAATTATGAAAGAGATTACTGATACTAATAAGCATGGTCTTACCACATCTTCTAAGAATACTTTCCATCTATAGCCCATTAGTCGATGTAATTCTATCAATCGGATAATATTGATGGTCAGAAATACGAAAATAAATATTGGATACGAACTCCATACGGGAAGACCTAATTTGTATGCAATCCATGATAATGGGAATATCAAACCTTGATAAATGGCTACTGCAATTGAATATCGCTTAACTCTTCCGTCAGCAAGAATTAATTTATATAGAGATTCTCCGGAAAGAAGAGCAATGGATTCAAACATTGTAAATATCAAGAAGATAGAAGCCATTGGTGGTACTTCAGTAAGCCATAATTTAAGAAGAGTTTTAGATTCAATGCATACCGGAACAACAAATAGATACATTAAGTACCAAGAATATTTGGTGCCATTATTGACGAGCGAAAACGTATAGTCGTATTCTTTATTTGCGTAGGATTTTGTTATCTGAGGATTAAAAGCAGTAGTAAAATTATACACGAATCCTTTTACTGCTCCTCCTACAGTATTTGCGACTCCTCGGGCAGCGTTATAACTCACACCAAAAAATACATTGATGAGCATATTTACTCCCTGAGTACTTAGAATCCAAGAAAAATAATGTAAAAAATTCCACCCTGAGAACTTTGTAATCTCTTTGAAGAGGAGTTTATCAATATGCAGTCGATATCCTATTTCATCAAATTTTTTCCTGCAATAGATTATATATATTATAGCGCTAATTGCTCCGGTGAGGGCATATAAGAATGAATAAAGAATCAATCGATCGCCATTGAAATATAGAATTATATAACATATAGATAACTTGGCGACCGCATCAAACATACTCATGTAGGCATATATCCCCATTTTCTCATGAGCGATGATAGAAGATGAAAAAGGAACACTTGAGATAGAGACAAAAGTACCGATAATCGAGAATTGGAGTACCCAATTCGCTGCATACATTCTATGAGCAGGAATATTGGCTACAGTATTTAGAAACCAAGAACCAAAGATTTCCAATAATATTGCGACTAAAATACCAAGAAGTAATTGTACATTTGTAACGGTAATGAAAGTATTTCGTGCTTTATCTGAATTTCTTTCTCCAAGAGAATAGGTAATGTATCTGCTACTGGCGGATGACATGGATCCAACCATTAACGATGAAAAAGCTACAATTCCACCTACAACATTCTGAATTCCATAATTTTCGATGCCAAGTGCCTCTAATATAACTCTGCCAGTGTAGATGCCTATGACAAGGGTCACAGCGGTTCTTACATATAATAACAGAGTATTCTTAGCAATAAGCTTGGAACGAGTTTCCATCTCTGGTGCTCAACGATATATTAATATCTCAAATAGTATTTTTATAACTATGGGATTTAGACAGAATCAAATTTGTAAGTAGATCAACTAATATCAATCTCATTCGGTCAAAAATAAGGGAGATCAATGTAATTCCTAATGATATTCCAATAATTATGAGAAAAATAAAATTTCCATACTTGGTGCCATCCTCTTGAATACTTGTATATATTAACTTACTAACTACTATTGAAGATTGAAACAAATAGACTCCAAAAGCTGATTTTGCCCATTTATTAATACTTTCCGACTTGATATTAAGATGTTTAAAAACCATAAATAAACTTACAGATGTAATTATCAGCAATGGATCATTGTAATATGTAGTCTTATATGCAAGATATGATTTACCCATTGTCCACAAGATATATCCAATAAAACCAATTGTAATACTTATAATTATATAAATTAATAGAGATTTGTATACTTGGCAAGAGAACTTAGAAAGTCGTATTTCTCTACCTATGCAATACATAGTAATAAATTGGAATAAGGTGTAGCCATTAACATTAACCTCATTTCCCCACACGAAGCCAAAATAGCAACTGATTATAATCATTCCCACAAGTATCATTCTCCTTTTTGATATAGTCAATCTATCGAATCCGATATTCAAAAGGGGTACGCACACAAGAAGGAATAGGTAATCGATAACAAACCAATATGGAGACTTTGATATAAAAAAGCAAGTATAAATTGCATCTTTATAATTCCCAATAAAAAGATATGGAATGATGGTTAATAGAATTGTATAAAAGAGTAACGTTAATAATAAATTTATAAATTTTTTGGAAGTAACTGTGATTTTAAAATATCCGGATATAAGAATGAAGCAATTTACAGCGCAGATCATTAAGGAATTAATAGCAAACGCAAGTAGCATTTGATTTTTTTCAAGAATAAGAAGATTAGAACTCCTCCCGGAAAGACTATAAAGACCCAGTCCATGTACTATGCAATGATGTATGATTATCATCACCATCAAAATCAATCTTAAAAGCTCAAATGATGAGTTGCGTGTCTTATTGCTTACCATAATCAATGAAAACAATTTTTTAGTCTCGAGCGAATAAATCCCGGGAGTAAATTTTTTTACTTACATCGGCGAGTTCATCGGTGATTCTATTTGCGATTATTACCCGCGATCGGGATTTAAATTCGTTAAGGTCGTTTACTATTGAAGATCCAAAGAATGTCGTGTTGTCTTCTAAAGTAGGTTCATAGATTATTATAGTGGTTCCTTTCCCTTTAAGGCGTTTCATAACCCCTTGAATAGAAGATTGTCGGAAGTTATCACTATTAGATTTCATAGTCAATCTATATATCCCGATTACAACCTCTTCTGGATCAATATCTTCCAGATCAGATTTTTTCTGCGTAGATACCCCAGCCATTCGCAGCACTTGCTCAGCAATGAAATCTTTTCGAGTTCGATTGCTCTCGACTATGGCGTATATCATATTTTGGGGCACATTTTGATAGTTCGCAAGAAGTTGCTTGGTATCCTTCGGAAGGCAATATCCTCCATAGCCAAAAGAGGGATTATTATAATGCAATCCTATTCTTGGATCAAGACCAATACCTTCAATTATAGCCCTTGAGTCGAGTCCTTTTACTTCAGCATAGGTATCGAGTTCATTGAAATAACTGACTCTTAAAGCAAGATATGTATTTGCAAATAGTTTGACAGCCTCCGCTTCTTTTAAGCCCATTAAAAGAGTCGGAATATCTTTTTTTATCGCCCCTTCTTTCAATAAATTAATAAATTCTTCTGCCTTGGATTGTAAAAAGGGAATATCTGCAATTTTTAGTATTGCCTCATTTTCTTTTGAAAATTCTTCGTTATTGATAATTTTAGGGTATCCTACTATAATTCTTGAGGGATAAAGATTATCATATAATGCTTTACTCTCTCTGAGGAATTCCGGAGAGAATAGAAGATTTAGTTTTTTAATACCTTTATCGGCAAACTTAAGGTATAAATTACGGCAATATCCGATTGGAATCGTGGATTTAATTACTATTACCGCATTCGGGTTTACTTCTAAAACTAAGTCAATTACGTCCTCTATGGAATGGGTGTCAAAGAAATTCTTGTAAGGATCATAATTCGTAGGAGTAGAGATAATAACAAAATCAGCATTTTTATATGCATCTTTCCCATTGGTAGTAGCCGTTAAATTTAGATTCGCTCCAGCCAGATATTTTTCTATATACTCATCTTGAATAGGCGACAACCGATTATTTATTTTATCAACCTTATCTGGAAGAATATCTACAGCGATTACTTCATTATGTTGGGCTAATAATACAGCTATGCTAAGTCCAACATATCCAGTGCCTGCAACTGCTATTTTCATAAGGGATATCGCTTCTAAGAGTTTGAAATTTGAGATTGGAGGAGGGGGGCTTTGGAGCCGAAGTAGGGGTAGAGGTCGGTGGTGAGGAGGATTAGGCGGGTGATCTTTGGGAGAGGGCGGAGGGATTGCCGGGAGGCTGGTTTTGGATGGGAGAAGGCTTTTGGCTGGGAGGAGTTCTTTTTTGTCCTCATTTCAATCGGACCACGATCAAGATTGGCATTATTTGCTTTGTCGGGGTTTAGGAGGGAGGTGAGGCCTGGGAGGAGGGGCTGGAGATAGCGGTCGAGGAGGTCGGCGTAGTGGAGTTTGT
>JAIDYR010000103.1 GCA_029057985.1 Muribaculaceae bacterium
ATGTAAGTTAGTTTTTTAGATTGTTAGTTAATGTTGTTAATTATTGTTATTAGGGATTGCGGAGTCGCTAATCTTTTCGATTAGGGAGGATGGAGTCTTCAGGGGGCTTTCGGGGGCACGGGCGCACGCGCCATGTTTGCGTATGTCGGGGGATTTTAGTATCTTCGCGTATCTTTGTTGTTTGCTTTCTTTTCTGATTGTAGAAGCAACTAAATTATATAAGGATTATCTACTACCTTTATAAGCATATAACCCGGGCGCTTTCAGCGCCCATATAATCGAATAACCGGGCGCTCCAAGCGCCTATATAACCGAATAACCACGAAGTTGACTTCGTTAAAACTGAATATTGTGAGACTATCGCGTTTTGCGGCGGCTGCCGCTCTGGCGACGGGGTTGGCCGTCGCTCCTTCCGCAGCTTGGGGCTGCACTAATCTTATTGCGGGCAAGAAGGCTACGACCGATGGATCGGTCTTAATGACTTATGCCGCGGATTCCCATAATCTATATGGAATGCTTACTCATTCTCCGGCGGCTGACCATCCGAAGGGGACTATGAGAAAAGTGACGGAATGGGATACGGGTAAGCCTCTCGGCGAAATACCACAGGTCAGCCATACTTATAATGTGGTCGGGAATATCAATGAGCATCAGGTAGCAATCGGGGAGTCTACGTGGGGTGGACATGAGGAACTTCAGGATACCACCGGAAGGTCGATCATCGATTATGGCTCGCTGATCCAGATAGCTCTGGAGCGGTCAAAGACCGCTCGGGAGGCGATCGACGTGATGACGGATCTGGTAGAGAAGTATGGATATGCTTCGAGCGGGGAGTCTTTCTCTATTATAGATAAGGATGAGGCTTGGGTGATGGAGATGATCGGGAAGGGAGCTGAAAAGGGGGCTGTCTGGATTGCGGTGCGCATTCCGGATGATGCGATTTCGGGTCATGCCAATGAACCTCGCATACGTAAGGTAGATCTTAAGGATAAGGAGAATGTACGCTATTCGAAGGATCTTATAAAGTTTGCACGCAAGAGGGGCTATTTCTCGGGCAAGGATGAAGATTTCTCTTTCGCTGACGCTTTCGAGAAGCATGATTCGGGCACCCGCCGCGGTTGCGACGGCCGCGTCTGGAGCTATTTCAACCGCTATGCTCCGGAGCAGGCCAAGGACTGGTTTGAGTGGGTAGATTATCGGAGCGATACGCCGATGCCTCTGTATGTCGTGCCGGAGAAGAAGGTGGATCTTGCGGGAATGCAGGATGCAATGCGCGATCTATTTCAGGGCACTCCCTATGACATGACGAAGGATGTGGGAGCGGGACCGTATCATGTGCCGTATCGTTGGCGCCCGATGGAGTATGAGGTAGACGGCAAGAAGTATTGCCATGAAAGGGCTATCGGCACTCAGCAGACGGGCTGGAGCTTCGTGGCCCAAACGCGCGATTCTTTGCCGGATAAGGTAGGAGGAGTGCTTTGGTTCGGCACGGATGACACCAATACTACAGTCTACATGCCGATGTATTGCGGCATGACAGAGATACCGGTAGAACTTCAGCCGGGTGATATCAATACTTTCTCTTATGACTCTAATTTCTGGATGAATAACTGGGTGGCGAATCAATGCTATAACCGTTATGATCTTATGATACCTGACGTCAGGAAGGTGCAGGGCGAACTGGAGGGGATGTTTCGCGGCTCTCGCCCGGAGGTTGAGGCCCGCTGGGCTGAGATCGCAGTGGCTGATCCGGACGAACTGATTGCTCTCCAGAATGAAGAGGCAGCAGAGATAGCGCGCCGCGCCACCCGCGATTATAAGAAGCTCGCTGAGTATCTTTTGGTGAAGTATATGGACGGCAACCGCAAGAAGACGGATGCCGATGGCAACTTCATGAAGAATGAATACGGGATTCCGATCTATCCTGATTTCCCGGGATACGATGCCGACTATTACCGTCGGATCGTAGACGAGACAGGCGATCATTTTTTACTCCGCTGATCAGCGAAGTAAAAAAACGCAGTCATCTATAGTTTAAACTATTGACCATATTCTCCTTATGAAGAATAAAAAGAAAAAAGAGCCTAAATTCATGAATCTCCTTACGGATTATGCCTTCAAGCGTACATTCGGTTCTGAGAAGAACAAGACCGTTCTTATCAATTTCCTGAATGCCGCACTTGAGGGCAAGGAGGTAATCACTGACGTAGAGTTCCGAGATAAGGAGGCCCTTCCTTTTGTGGAGGATGGCAAGAGATTGGTGTTCGACGTTTATTGCACCACCGACAACGGGTCACATATCGTGGTGGAGATGCAACGCACTTTACAGCCTTCGTTTTCTAACCGCGCTCTTGCCTACTGCGCACATAATATCATAAAACAGACTCAGAGGGGCAAGCGTTATACCTTTGACAAGGTATATGGAATATTCATTATGAACTTTCACCTTGTCGATTTACCTCCAAAACTCATTAGGAGAGTATCGCTCATGGACGAAAAAACGCATGAGATGTTCTCCGATCGACTTCACATGATTTTCTTTGACCTGAAAGAAATGAAACGAAGGAGTCTGAAAACCTGCCGCAATGATATTGAAAGAAGATTGTATTTACTTAAAAATATGGAGAAGATGGAAAAGAGACCGAAAGAATACCCGATGTATGATGAATTGTTTGATGCTGCTGATATCAGCTATCTCTCTAATGAGGAGGTGGTCAGTTACGGTCAGTCGAGAATGAAACTTGAAGACGATCGCGAAGGACTGCTCTACTATGGCGAGCAACAATTGAAGAAAGGTATTGAGAAAGGTATCGAGAAAGGGAGGAAAGAAGGGATCAAAGAAGGTAAGAAAGAGGGAGAACAAAGCATGCTGAAAGGAATTATCCGGATGCTCAGAAATAAAGGGATGTCGCTGAAAGACGTGATTGAGACCCTCGATTTCCCAAAAGCTGAGATTGAAATGCTCTGGGAATAGAGGTTGAGAGATAAAACCAATGTATATCGCTGCGCGTTCTAATACTGAAGGAGTGATTTCCCTACGACTTCGCTATACCTTTAACTAAATTTATTCCTGCTTCGCGCTATGCTTATACATAACTTCATCAAAATCTACGAACGTAGCTTCGCTGAGAATTGGGATCTTCCCGCATTGACAGATTATGTCACTGGAAAGACCGATACTTATGCCGCTCTGGCGGAGGAAATAGCCCGCACTCATATCTTCTTCCAATATATCGGCCTTCGGCCCGGCGATAAGATCGCTCTTTGCGGCCGCGACTCAGTGCAATGGGTGAAGATCTATATGGCGACCGTCACTTACGGCGCTGTCATAGTGCCGATCTTGGCAGAATTTAATCCGCAAGATGTCACTCACATCGTCAATCATTCGGGCGCGAAACTATTTTTCGTCGCTCCCTCGATCTGGGAACATATCAATCCGGAAGCTTTGCTACATGTCGACGGAGTTTTGAATACGGATAAATATGAAGTATTTCTGGAGCGCGAGGATAAAGGACTGGCTTCAGCAGCCAAACTTATCAGGCGTCGTTTCCGCCGCCGTTATCCTGACGGCTACTCCCCTACCGATATACATTATGCCGACCGCGATAATTCGGAGCTGGTGGAGATCAACTATACATCCGGCACTACGGGATTCTCGAAGGGAGTAATGCTGACAGGTGAGAATCTGGCAGGCAATGTATGCTTCGGAATGCAGTCGGAGCTTCATTTCCGTTCGTCGCGTGCATTGGCTTTCCTGCCTCTGGCTCATGCCTATGGCTGCGCCTTCGACATGCTGACTCCTTTAGCTGTCGGAAGTCATATCACTCTTTTAGGCAAGATCCCTTCGCCTCGTGTGCTGCTCAAAGCCTTGAAGGAGGTGAAGCCAAACCTCGTCATCTGCGTGCCCCTTATTCTGGAGAAGATCTATCGCAATCAGATTCTTCCTATGATCTCGAAGGGTTCGATACGCTGGACTCTGGCCGTGCCTCTGCTCGACAATCTTGTATATTCAAAGATACGCAAGAAACTCATCGAGGCTTTCGGCGGAGAGTTTGAGGAGGTAATCGTAGGCGGCGCACCACTCAACCATGAGGTCGAAGAATTTCTGCATAAAATCAAATTCCCGTTTACCGTCGGCTACGGGATGACGGAGTGCGGACCGCTGATCTCATACACACCCTGGCGGGAGTTCAAAGTAGGGTCGTCGGGGCGCACCCTGCCTACGATGGAGTCGATGGTGATGAGCGACGATCCGGAGAATATCCCGGGTGAGATATGCGTGCGCGGGGCTAACGTCATGCAGGGATATTACAAGAATGTCGAGGCTACCGAACTCGTATTGTCTGATAAAGGATGGCTGAAGACGGGAGATGTCGGCACGCGTTCGGCCGACGGCACACTCTATATCCGGGGCCGCTCGAAAACTATGCTTCTGTCGGCCTCCGGTCAGAATATTTATCCGGAGGAGATTGAGGCTAAACTCAATAATATGCCATACGTAGCGGAGAGTCTGGTAGTCATGCGCGATGGCAAACTTACTGCCTTGATATATCCGGACTATGAACAGGTCGACCGCCTTGGACTCGCCGGAGCCGACCTCGGTCCGGTGATGGAGCAGGTGAGGGAGGATCTTAACAAGCTTGTGGCCCCCTACGAGCGTATCGCACGCATCCAATTGATGCCTAATGAGTTTGAAAAGACGCCGAAACGCTCAATCAAGCGTTTCCTTTACAGTTAAGAGCCCGTTTACTAAGAACTGTTAAAATATCATTTTGATCGAATATCAACGATAAAACGCCCATATTTTGGCCATTTTCGATCTTTTCATCAGTCGCGATGCCCGCATCGCTCCTTCTTCAAAAATCGAAACTGCCTCAAAATCTGTACATTTTCTCGTTAACATTCTTTAGTAAACTGGCTCTAAGTACTCATCGGACGCCGCCGATTCAGAAAAAATTCTATACTCTGCAATTTTTTTCGTAACTTTGCAGTCGCGTTGTTGCACTTAGCGCTCTTAGCGCAGTGTAATGCTTCGCCCATCCCCATTGCCCCGCGTGGCGCGGGCAATAATAACCCAATAACCACGAATGTATATGAGCCAAAATATCATACTTCCCAACGAAGATAAAAAGAAGATCGTAGTCAGCGGAATCCGTTCTACCGGGAATCTGCATCTGGGCAATTATTACGGCGCCCTGTCGAAATTCCTGCGTATGCAGGACGATTATGATTGCCGTTTCTTTATCGCTGACCTCCATGCACTTACCACTAATCCGGACCCGAAGCAACTCCATGAGAGCGTGAAGAACATCCTTGCGGAGTATCTTGCCGCCGGACTTGACCCTGAGAAATCCACTCTCTACGTGCAGAGCGATGTGCCGGAAATATCGGAAATGTATCTTCTGCTGAACATGCACGTAGGCATCGGCGAATTGATGCGCACCGCCTCTTTCAAAGATAAAGCGCGCAAGGCTCTCGGACTGACCGGAGATACCGATGAGATTGAGAAGGATATCATAGGCAATCAGGGCAATAATGCCCGCGTCAATGCCGGATTGCTGACTTATCCCACTCTCATGGCCGTTGATATTCTCATACATAAGGCTGATTATGTGCCTGTCGGCAAAGACCAGGAGCAGCATCTCGAACTGACCCGCCGTTTCGCACGCCGCTTCAACAACTTCTATGGAGTCGATCTTTTCGGCGAACCCGTCAACTTCAACTTCGGAGGAGAGGCGGTGAAGGTCCCCGGGCTGGATGGCTCCGGAAAGATGGGTAAGAGTGAGGGCAACTGCATCTATCTGATCGACGATGAGAAGACTTTGCGCAAGAAAGTGATGCGGGCGGTGACGGATGAAGGTCCGAAAGAACCCAATCAGAAACCTTCGCAGCCTGTGGAAAATCTGTTTACGCTGATGGATCTGGTCAGCGAACCGGAGGTAGTGAAGCATTACCGCGATGCCTATGCCGACATGTCTATCCGCTACGGCGATATGAAGAAGCAGCTCGCTGAAGATATCCTTAAGACAACGCTTCCTATCCGCGAGCGTATTCTTGATATCCGCGACAACGACGAGTATTTGTCGAAGGTAGTGAAGCAGGGAGCTGAACGCGCACGCGCTTATGCGGCCGATACTCTGAGAGAAGTACGTTCAATCATGGGCATCCGCAAGATCTGATATGATTCTATCTTATGAGTAAACTACTCAGTATAGTGATGGCGGCTCTGGCCGCCTTCTTTTTATGGAACTGTAGCGGGAGAGATGGCGAAAAGACTGATAAGCCGGTGATTGCCGTATCCACTCCGGCCATAGGTCGAATCGTCGGCGAAGTAGTCGGTGATGAGGCGGAAGTCGTAGTGCTGATTCCTTCCGGCACTGACCCTGAGAATTATGAGCCCGATATGATAGCCATGAAGCGACTATCAAAGGCCGATGCCTTTGTATCGATGAATACTCCGGGATTTGAAGAGAAACTGGCGCATCAATTATCTGCCACAATGCCCCAACTAAGACATATCGACCTCGGAACAGGAATCGAACGGATTCACGACAGCCATGGCCATAACAATGCAGTCGGAGATCCTCATCTTCTCTCATCCCCCTCAAATGCACTGACGGCAACCTCCAATGCCAGGCAAGCTCTGTCGGAAATGTATCCGGCCGGAGCAGAAATATTTAACCGCAATGCAGAATCATTTTCGACACATCTGAGGAATGTCAGGAAGCAGACTTCCGAAATACTTGACGAAGCCAAAGGAAGGTCATTCGTAGTCACTCACCCCTCGCTCAGCTATTTTGCCAAAGAATTCGATCTGAATCAGCTTGCACTTGAAGAGAACGGCAAGGAAGTCACTCCGCGCCAGTTGGCACTCCGGCTCCGTCAGGCCCGCGACGAGGGCGCAGTAGTAGTTTTCTACGAACAGAGCCATAGTCCGCAGCAGGCTCGCCAGGCTGCCCGGGAACTCGGAGTCAACGCTGAGCCGATAGACTTCAACGCCGGCGACTTCCCCGAGCAATACCTCCGCGTCGCTGAAGCAATCGCCCAATCTCATTGAAGGAGTCTGAGTACATGCCGGAACGATATCGAAAGAAAAATCTGTCGCCCTGGCAATGACATTTTTTGTGGGTTTGAGTCTTAGACCCCGTTTTATAAAAAAAGCAAAAGTCCGGGTCGCAGATGTGCGTCAGTTTTGGCCTTGCAGCGCTCAGG
>JAIDYR010000104.1:0-6660 GCA_029057985.1 Muribaculaceae bacterium
AATCGGTGGGCGATTACGGATTCGAACCGCAGACCCTCTGCTTGTAAGGCAGACGCTCTAAACCAGCTGAGCTAATCGCCCGATTGCGAGTGCAAAGTTACTACCTTTTTTTCATTCCCGCAAATTTTTTCGCAATTTTTTTCGTAATTTTGTAAAAATTTTTTCTCTTCTCTTCGCCAATTTTATTCAATATGTTGATTCTTAGTATTTTTGAATAAAATTCCCGACACTACAACCATATTGCTCCCTGACTCTGTCTGATATATATGTCTGATATAAAAGCAAAAATAGAATCCATACGCATAGAGGATTTCGATTACCCTCTCCCTGATGAGCGCATCGCGCGCCATCCGCTCGCCCGACGGGATGCCTGCCTTCTGATCGAAGCTGCTCCGGACGGGCCGATAAACCATCATCTTTTCTCTGACCTGCCTCTGCTCTTGAAACCCGGCACATTGATGATAGCTAACGAAACAAAGGTCATCAACGCCCGAATGGAGTTTTTCAAGGCTTCGGGTGGCAGAATTGAAGTCTTCCTGCTCGAACCGTTCTCGCCTGCTGAGTATGTAAAGGCTTTCGATCAGCGACATTCCTGCATCTGGACATGCATGATCGGCAATCTGAAACGCTGGAAGAATGAAGTCCTCGGAAAAAAACTGCTGATCGGCGACTCTGAAGTGACTCTTTATGCCCGCTTGCTACCTTTGGAGGATGGAGAGACTCCGTCTGCTTCGCGTCGCGTGGAATTCTATTGGGAGAAGGATACAGTAAGTTTCGCGGAAATTGTAGAGGCTGCCGGCAATATTCCCATTCCGCCATATCTTAAGCGGGATTCGGAAGCTTCTGATCTGGAGGATTATCAGACGGTATATTCACGTGTGGAGGGGTCTGTGGCCGCACCGACGGCCGGACTGCACTTCACTCCCGAACTTTTCGAACGCCTGCATGACAAAGGGATCAGGCAGAGCAAGGTGACACTTCACGTAGGAGCCGGCACATTCCAACCTGTAAAGTCAGAACAGATCGGCGACCATCCGATGCATACGGAGTCGATAGTCGTGGATCTTCCCACGATCCGGGCCATCATCTCCGCTCTGGAGGAGGAACGCCAGGTCCTTGCGGTAGGCACGACTTCGGTGCGCACCATAGAATCCCTCCCGATGATGGGTTTTCTGGCCTTGAACGGCAGAGACGTGACTGATCCGGATGCCATGCACGTCGGTCAATGGGATGCCTACGAAGAGGATTATCTTAAGTGCGATACCCGCTATCTGCTGAAAGGGTTGCTCAGGAAACTGGAAGAGGCCGGAGCGGATTATCTCACGGGATCTACAGCTATCATGATCGCTCCGGGATTCAAGTGGCGCATAGTAAGGGAGATGGTGACGAATTTTCATCAACCGCAGTCGACGCTGTTGCTGCTCGTAGGGAGTTTTCTCGGGCTCACTCCCGAGAATTGGAAGCGAATGCGTTGGCGCGAGATCTATGATGAAGCATTGCGCGGGGACTACCGCTTCCTCTCCTATGGCGATGCCTGCTTATTTCATCGCAAACCATAAATAATGAAAAATATAACCTTACGATATACGCCACAGGCACGAGTCAGACCTATAAAATTGCCATTGTCGAAGTCAGTGGCATTAAGGGCTATGACACTGAATGTAGTGTCGGAGCTGATCTCGGGTCGCAAGGCCGAATTTCCGGCACTTCCGGATGCTGAGGATGTAGCGGGAATGAGCAGAGCGATCGGCCACGCCGATTCCCACCGCGTCAATATTGGGGAAGGGGGCGCACCATTCCGCTTCTTCACTGCTTTAGCGGCCTCGATTCCCGGATTAGACCTGACATTGACAACGCGGCGCCCTCTTATCAGACGTCCGCATGCCATTCTTTTCAATACTTTGAGGGAGGCCGGCGCTGACATACGCTCAATCCGGCGACCTGATCGACCGCCGCTTCATATCATCGGACGACTACTCGACCCGCCTCCGTTGAGAATAGATCCCGGAGTGAGTTCGCAGTTTATCTCAGCCCTGATGATGGCGGCCCCGCTCTGGAAAAGCGGCCTTGACCTGACTTTTGAAGGGGCGAACCCCGTCTCGCTGCCATATCTCAGAATGACCGGGGAGGTCATGAAGCGATTCGGATGCGAAGTGATGATGGATGATGACAGAATCCGGGTCGCTCCGGGGAAATGTATTGCACCTGCGGAATATAAGATACCGACTGACTGGAGCGCGGCATCATATTTCTACGAATTGGCGTTGCTGCTGCCGGGTAAAAGAATCCCTCTGCAGCATCTGACTCCTCCCGCGGAGTCGCTGCAGGGTGACGCTGAGTGTGCCGGCATTTTCCGACATCTCGGAGTAATGACCCTATATGATTCGATTGATGACCATTATTACCTGTATTTGCCGACGTCGGCATCAGAGTCGTTGAAGAATCGGGAAGCGACATACGTCATCGACCTCAACGGCACTCCGGATCTTGCTCCGGCTCTGGCTGTAGGATTCTGCCTGGCAGGGATACGGTTTCGTTTTGAAAACGTGGCCCATCTGCGACATAAGGAGACAGACCGGATGGCAGCCTTGGAGACTGAACTCCGCAAACTCGGCTATGTCATACGCACGGGTACTGACTCAATGGATTGGGACGGAGCGACTTGCCGGCCGGAGGAGCATCCTGTCATATCGACATATTCCGATCATAGGATGGCTATGGCGTTCGCGCCGGCGGCCGTCAGATATCCCGGACTAACAATCGAGCATCCCGAAGTGACAGTCAAATCATTCCCCTGCTACTGGGAAATGCTTGAGAGAATAGGGTTTCAGCTCAGCGAAGTCAAAATAACTGAATAACCGCAAAGTTATGTCATTCATGATTTACGCCGTCATAGGCGTCATCCTCATATCTATCGCTTCTGCGATTATCGGGACGTATATCGTCACCCGCCGCATGGTCTTCATTACAGGGGGGATAACTCATGCCTGCTTCGGAGGATTGGGACTCGGCTATTACCTCGGAGTGTCGCCGATGGCAATGGCATCTGTCTTTGCTGTCGGGGGCGCGTTAGGAGTAGACAGGCTCAAAAGCAATGGAGCGCGCCGGGATTCGGCAATCGCCGTCATCTGGGCTTTGGGCATGGCATTAGGGATTCTCTTCATTTTCATGACGGAAGGATATGTGCCGGAATTAAACACTTTCCTTTTCGGCAACGTACTGACTATTACGCCGGTCGACCTATGGTTGTTTGCCGGTTTCACTTCAGCGTTGATTCTTTTCTATATATTCTTTTTCCGACTGATCGTGACGGTCAGTTTTGACACTGACTTCGCCCGGACGCGCAATCTGCCCGTAAAAGCGATAAATTTCCTGATGACGATATTTGTAGGAATAGCAATTGTGCTTACTATCCGGTTGATAGGCATCATGTTGCTGATGTCGCTCGTCTCTCTTCCCCAGATGATTTCCGAAAAAATGACGCGCAACTATCTGCCGCTTATGCTGACCTCGACAGGAGTATCCCTTATGGGTTGCCTCGGCGGCCTTTGGATAGCATATCTCATCAATGTCCCTGCATCGGCGGCCATAGTCATCCTCCTCGTCCTGCTCTATGTCGCCATTCAGATCATACCCCGCAAGCGAAGAATCTGATCCGATGCCAACCCGCATCGCGAGTCCACAAACTTAGCACTCACGAGATTAACCACGACAGAAAGTATTTGTCAACCCGCAAATTTTTATTAAATTTGCGATATGATTCGAGAAAGAAACGAAATAAAGTATCCGGTAGGGATTCAAAGCTTCTCTGAAATTAGAGAGGGGGGGTATCTCTATGTAGATAAGACTCTGTATATCCATAAATTGCTTACCGGGAAATATTACTTTCTGTCGCGTCCGCGACGTTTCGGCAAGAGTCTGCTGCTCTCCACTATCGAAGCCTATTATCAAGGACGCCGAGACCTCTTCAAAGGTCTCGAAATCGAATCCCTGACCAATGACTGGGATCCGCATCCCGTTCTGCATCTCGATCTCAACAACGGCACATACACTAAGCCTACCGATCTTGATATACTCCTAGATTTCCATCTGAAAGAATGGGAAAAAAAATATGAGGTGGATTCTGAGAATGACTCTCCCAATATGACGGCAAGCATAAGATTCGGACGCATAATAAAGCAGGCTTATGAAATGACCGGTAAGAAGGCTGTGATCCTCATCGATGAATACGACAAGCCGCTGCTCAAGACATTGGATGAACCACAGCTGACTGAGACTTACCGCGAAATTCTGAAAGGTCTCTATGCCAATCTGAAGACGATGGACCCCTATATCAAAGTGGCTATACTCACCGGCGTAGCCCGATTCTCCAAAGTCTCCATATTCTCTGACCTCAATAATCTGAGGGATATTTCTTTCGAAAATGAATTCTCCGCAATATGCGGCGTGACGGCCGACGAACTGGATAAATACTTCTTCCCGGGTATTGAAAAAGTGGCCGATAACGAAGGAATGACCCCGGAGCAGGCAAGGCTTGAATTGCAACGTAATTACGACGGATATCATTTCTCCCCGATATCCCCCGACATATATAATCCTTTCAGTCTGGTCAACGCCTTTGCAAAGGGGGAAATGGGGGATTACTGGTTTCGCACGGGGACTCCCGAATTCCTCGTCAAACTCGTAAGGCGGGCTAATCTTCCATTTAAGGATATCGCACCTGTCGACATCCATCGAAATGACCTGGAGGACGGCGGCATATTCAGTCCGGACTGCATCCCGGCTTTCTATCAGACCGGATACCTGACAATAAAGGATTATGACCGGAGCCGGAAGATCTTTACCCTCGACTACCCGAATGTGGAGGTTAAAGAAGGTTTCCTGAGGTTTCTGCTTTACTCCTACATGCCTTTCATGCAGACTGACCGCTCATTCTCCATATTCAACTTTATCAACGAGGTGAGGAACGGCGAGGCTGAAGGATTCATGAAGCGCCTGGAGTCGATGATCGCCGGAGTGCCTTATAGCGAGAAAGGTTCTGCCGAAAGTCATTTCCAGAATGCAATATATCTGCTGTTTAATCTCATGGGTTTTTATTGCAGGATGGAGGAGCGCACTTCCGACGGGAGAATCGACATATCCGTGGAGACAGACGGCTATATATTCCTGTTCGAGTTTAAGGTGGATTCTACTCCGGAGGCGGCTATCAATCAGATCGAAGAGAAGAAATATTGGTTGCCTTACCGCGCATCCGCAAAGAAGATATTCCTCATCGGAGCAAACTTCGATACCAAAACCCGACGCCTCGACCCGAAGCCGATAATTCGACAACTCTGAAGAGAGTCTGTCAGATGACTCTCTTTTTGATATCAGATGACTCTTTTATAGTTAAATGTGAGTTATGATTCGAGAAAGAAACGAAATAAAGTATCCGGTAGGAGTCCAGAGTTTTGAGAAACTCCGGACTGAGGGATTTTTATATGTGGATAAGACAAAGTATATCTACCAATTGATTCGTACCGGCGGTTATTACTTTCTGTCGCGTCCGCGGCGTTTCGGCAAGAGCCTGCTGCTCTCCACTATAGAAGCTTATTACCAAGGTCGCCGCGACCTCTTCAAAGGTCTCGAAATCGAATCCCTGACCAATGACTGGGGACCTCACCCCGTTCTGCATCTCGATCTCAACAATCGTCAATATATCGATAACTATTCTTTAGAAGCGCAACTTAACGCTCGACTGGAAGAATGGGAAGAAAAGTATGGAGAAGAGAAAAAAGACCGTAAGGCGGAAGAGAGGTTTGCCTACGTCATCCGTAGCGCATATGAAAAGACCGGTAAGAAGGTGGTGATACTTGTCGATGAGTATGATAAACCTCTTATCTCTACTCTTGACAAACCTGAATTAGCTGAATGTTACCGCTCCCAATTGAAGGCATTTTACTCGAATCTGAAGACAATGGACTCCTATATAGAAATGGCAGTCCTGACGGGTGTAGCACGCTTCTCAAAAGTATCTATTTTCTCCGACCTCAATAATCTGAGAGATATTTCATTCGAGAATGAATTCTCCGCAATATGCGGAGTTACTTCCGATGAACTGGATCATTACTTTAACATTGGCGTGGAATCACTGGCAAAGAATAACGGAATAAGTACTAAGGAGGCCCGGCAGAGACTACGTCTTAACTATGATGGTTACCATTTTTCGCCCGATTCTCCGGATATTTACAATCCATTCAGCCTTCTGAACGCTTTTGCCAAGAATTCAATCGGGAAATATTGGTCGGAAAGCGGCACACCGGAATTTCTGGTAAGATTAATGCTGAAAGAGGACTGGCCGGTTGCCGATCTGGCTCCTTGCGAAATTGACAGCGACGAACTGGAGACAGCAGGTATAATGTCGAGGAATCCTATCCCGGTGCTTTATCAGACCGGATATCTGACAATAAAGGATTATGATTCTGAATTCTCCTTATATACGTTGGATTACCCTAACGAAGAGGTCAGAATAGGATTCTTGAAATTCCTGCTTCCTTATTATCTATACCCTCAGAGTAACAAAAATCCTTTTAACATCAGATTATTTATCAACGAGGTGAGGAACGGCGAGGCTGAAGGATTCATGAAGCGCCTGGAGTCGATGATCGCCGGAGTGCCTTA
>JAIDYR010000104.1:6760-7335 GCA_029057985.1 Muribaculaceae bacterium
CGCAAAGAAGATATTCCTCATCGGAGCAAACTTCGATACCAAAACCCGACGCCTCGACCCGAAGCCGATAATTCGACGAATCTGAAGAGTTAAAAAAGGTTAAAGCATAATATTTTTTCTATTTTTTTCGTAATTTTACAACGAATTTATACCTGTCGGAAAATGACGCGACTCTCCGGCATTCATGAAATTCTCAAAGTTCGAAAGATTAATCTCTGTTTTTTCAGAGCCGGTCAATTAAGGAATATTAACAATTCTTGGCAGACAGGCTCTTATATTGCGGGAGCAGCAATTACGCTGACTCTTGGTAACTTAAGAGCCAGTTTACTAAAGAATGTTAACGAGAAAATGTACAGATTTTGAGGCAGTTTCGATTTTTGAAGAAGGAGCGATGCGGGCATCGCGACTGATGAAAAGATCGAAAATGGCCAAAAGATGGGCGTTTTATCGTTGATATTCGATCAAAATGAAATTTTAACAGTTCTGAGTAAACGGGCTCTAAGAGCCGGTTTACTAAAGAATGTTAACGAGAAAATGTACAGATTTTGAGACAGTTTCGATTTTTGAAGAAGGAG
>JAIDYR010000105.1 GCA_029057985.1 Muribaculaceae bacterium
ATTCTCTATTTCAGGTCAGGGTTAGCACAGGGCAAGCGAGGTATTGCCGAAGGAAAAAGAAGCAGGTACCTGCATGGCTTTAAAAGCCTTTATAATTGTGCTTATTGTAAGGTTATGACCCTTTTCAATTCGAGATATCTGAGCCCTTTTGACACCCATGAGTTTTCCGAGCTGTTCCTGTGTAAGATTTTTTTCTTTTCTTGCCTGCCGAATAGCTTCTCCAATAAGAAATGACTGTAATTCATCCTCCATCGCATCTCTTCTGGGAGTACCTTTTTTACCTATTACTCTGTCGAGCATTTCCTCATGAGAATATGTTTTCATGTTTTCCATTCTTTATTTCTATTTTTATCATTTGTTTTTCTAAAGAAATATTCACGTCTGAGGGCTTCTGCCCTGTCTATTTCGTTGTCAGGCGTCAAAAGCAACGCAAGCTCAAGATATGTGATATCAAATTTGGCTTTCAGTTCCATTTCAAATCAATATTTCTGCAAAGATAATAAAAATGTTACATATATGGAAACAAAATCTGAATAAAATACAAATTTTAATGATTAATTATAAATGATTAATTGGATTCGCGACTCAGGGATGGACTTGGGGAAGGAAATCACGCAAAGTCCGCAGAGGGGGTGGGAGCGCAGGGGCTCTTTCACCTGACGACAAACCTGCTGCGCATCTGATGGAGAGGTTGGGACGCACGCGGGGAAGGCTTAGGCGCGGAACTTTTGGTCAGCACGGAACTGGCAGATGGGGCGCAGAATAAGTGAGTTGTGAGTTATAAGTTGGGACCTGGTGTGATACGGTATGAGCGTATTGGATACTGAAGCATTTAGACAGATATTAATATAGAGGTGGCTCCGGGATGGAGCCGCCTCTTTTAGGGGATGACGATGACAAATATTAATTGATCATCGATTCATCATTGGATTCTTACTTGCGGATGAACTTCTTGCCGGACTGAGTGAGATGGATCACTGGGTAAGATTCCGGGCCTCGCGTGCTCTCCGAATAGCCAATCCGATAAGATAATCATCAACCTTAGCATCATATTCATCGCGTTCCGGTGTACCTTTCATTCCGAGAGTACGGTCGAGCATTTCTTCCTGAGTGTATGTCTTCATCTGTCTATTTTTGTCATCATAATAAGCAGCGCATGTGGGAGGGAGGGGTTAGAGACCGATATTTCACCACGGAACTGGGAGAGGGGAGACAGTAAATATTTACCTTATCAGTATTCTGTGGGATTCGGATCCTTTCCTAACGATGTAGTATCCCGGTGCGAGCGACTTGGTGTCGGTCGCGACCTTCATGCCGGATATGGTGAAGATCTCAACATCTGAATCCGGATATGTCAGGATTGAGGAGACTGCATCGTTATCATATGACTCGGTATGTTCAAATTCACACCATGGCCAAAGCAATGAAGCCTGAGCCAGACCAGCCTCCGGCATTCGGAGGATAGCATTGCTATAAACATAATTTGAGAACAAACTTCCGTATCTATAGTCACTTTGTGACACATCGACTGGATTTTCCGTATCGTATATCACCAGTTCGGTTTTCGTAACGTCGAAGGCATTTAGACCGAATATCTCCACTGATTCAGGAATACGAATATAGGCTGGATTGCCACAGTGATAGAAGGCGTAATCTCCGATTTCCTTGACTCCATCGGGAATCCTGATACTCCGTAGACCAGAACAGTTCTGGAAGGCGGCTTGTCCTATTGAGGTCATACCGTCAGGCATCTCCAATTCCGTGAGATCGGAGCAGTAGGCGAATGCTCCCTTCTCAATAAGCGAAAGATCTTTACCTAACTTAGCATCGGAAAGCGAAGGGCAATAGAAGAATGCCTGCTCTCCTATGGTCTTCACACTATCAGGAATCCTTATTGATGACAGCGAGACACATCCGGAGAATAATTCGCAAGGGATTTCCTTGACACCAACAGGGATATTGATAGAGGAGAGGCTGTCGCATAGACAGAATGCCCTCATACCAAGTTCTTCGATTCCATCAGGTAGACTTACCGAAGTAAGCGACTTATTAAGATAGAATGCGAGGTCTCCGACTTTGACTACACTGTAGGCCTTTCCATCGTAGAAGACTCTTTCCGGAATCACGACACTTCCCTTTACGTCGTTGTAAGCAGCCACGCGGCATGTAGCCTCATCATCGTCAAGCACTGCATAACGAATCCCATCATAAGTAAAGACCGGACCATCTCCCTCCACAACGGTAAGCATACATACAGCTGAGACATAAGCCTCCTTATCGGTGGCGGAAATAAGGCAGTCACCGGGTCCTACGGCCAAAACATTACCTTGGTCATCCACCGTGGCGACATTTTCATCCGAAGAGGCCCAGCTCAGAGAGGATCGCATTTCTTCGGCAGGTATTCCGGATGCCGTGATTCGGAACGACTCTCCGGTCTCTCCACGCCATATCTTCGGATCAAGAATGATTCTATCCAATTTTGACTCTGAAGGGATGAAGGTTTCTATCTTCTCGAATCGGCTCCAAGGCTCAGCCTGACGGTATGCATCCATTGCCTCATCCTTTACATAGAGAGTGGCTTGGAAGAAGATACCATCAGGATAGAACGCGTCTTCCCCTACAGCCGGAGGAACGGTGGCGGCACTAAAGACATTAAGAAGGTTATCACAACCAAGAAATACCGATTGGCCGATCTCTTCAAGCGACAAAGGAAGGTATATGGTAGTTAAATTGACACATCCGTTGAAGGCAAACGGTTCAATGAGCTTCAAACTGTCGGGGAGCCTGACCGAACTAAGGCGAGAACATCCTTGGAATGCCCCTCCTCTGATGGACTCCAAAGATTCCGGGAGGCGGATTGAAGACAGACTAAAGCAATCGGTGAAGGTACCTTCCGGTAATTCTATCATTGATTCGGGGAGTTCAATATTCTCAAGAAGACTGCAGTCTCTGAAAATATCTTGTCCGTATTCAGTTATTGATTCCGGTAGTCTGACAGACGTCAAGGAGCGACATGCCTGAAAGGCATACGTCTCCATTTTTTCGAGACCCTCAGGTAGGGCTATGGTTTCAAGTGATATGTTGTAGGCAAAAGCAGCGAATCCGATATTCTTCAGATCTTCAGGGAATGTCACCGATTTGAGATTACTGCAGTTTGTAAAAGCGTATGATTCGATTTCTTTGACAGATGCGGGTATATCTATAGAAATCAGTGATCTGCAATCCCTGAATGTTGATGATTGAACTCGGTCGATTCGTTCCGGCAGATTGATTGTAAGGAGTGATGTGCACCCTCTGAATGCGCTGCTACCGATATACTCCACTGTCTCTGGAATTTTCATAGATGTAATACCTGTACAACCTGAGAAAACTGCGTTTTCTATTTGCTTGACATTTTCCGGCAGACGTATGGAAGCGAGTGAAGAGCATCCTGAGAAGAGGCCGCGTTCAAGTGTCTCAATACCTGAAGGAATGGAGATATTTTCGAGTGCTATGCAGTCGGCGAAGGCTCTTGGACCGAGCTGGCGGCATGATTCCGATAACTCGACAGTCTTTAAATTAGGGCAGTTAGAGAATGCTTCCTCTCCGATCATAACGGCACCCGCTACGCCAATTGAAGTGAGACTAACACAACTGAAGAATGCTCCGTAGTCAATTTGCACTACTGAATGTGGAATAGATATGAAAGAAAGTGACCCGCAGTTAGTGAATGTGGAGGCTTTTATCTCCTTTGTGCCTTCGGGCCAATTGATAGTGTCCAGTGCAGTACTTCCGAATGCACCTGGTCCAATGTAGCAGACACCTGTAGGAAGATTAATATCAGAAAGAGATTCGCAAAATGCGAATGCCTTCTCTCCGATCTCAAGCATTGAGTTTGGGAGTCGGACTAATGTAAGGCTTTTATTTTCGTAGAATGACAAATCTCCGATTCCTACAACACTATAAGAGATATTATCCTCTTGAATTGATTCAGGAATAGTAAGTGCACCTTCCACCTGATTTCCGGGCTGATAACCTTTTCTGCCTAATTTCCCGGCCTTGGTGACAACAGTTTTTGCATCCTCGTCGATGACTGTATAGTTAAGGGTCTGTCCCTCGTAGGTGAAGGTAATGTCTCTTGCAGCGACATGCACTATAAGGAAAATGGAAGAGAGGAGAATTGTCAGAAATCGCTTCATACATTGGTGTTTTGAAATTAAAGTGCAAATATACTAAATTATTTTGAACAGCCAATGCTTTAAAACACTTAATTCTTCCTTACGAATGAACTTTTCTGCCGTAATGGATTAGTTGACCCTTAGCGTCAATGTCTATATTAAAACTTATTGACATTTGCCTCGCGTGCTCTACGAATAGCCAATACGATAAGATAATCATCAACCTTGGCACCATATTCATCGCGTTCCGGTGTACCTATCATTCCGAGAGTACGGTCGAGATTTCTAAAAAGCGCCCCTTCTGCAAGTTCTGCGTTGATTGAAGTTCTGTGCCTCTCCTCTTTCGTTCCGGCAGTGAGCTCCTATTTT
>JAIDYR010000106.1 GCA_029057985.1 Muribaculaceae bacterium
CTCCTTCTTCAAAAATCGAAACTGCCTCAAAATCTGTGCATTTTCTCGTTAACATTCTTTAGTAAACCGGCTCTTAGGACATTTTTCGCGACATTTCTTATCTTATTCAATTTGTGAGATTCGGTGCAAAATATTAAATTTGCATCGAATCTCATTTATGTATGAATATATGATAGCTCTAAATATCGGATCTACTCTACAGAACGGGAAATATACTATTGAAAAGGTTCTCGGTCAAGGAGGATTTGGGATAACGTATCTTGTACGCCATGAATATCTCGGGACACTCTTTGCTATTAAAGAATTTTTTCCTCAGGATTATTGCAACCGGGATGGGGATACAAGCCATATAACAGTAGCAACCATGACGCATACAGATCTGGTCGCTCAATTGCGTAATAGATTCCTTTCCGAGGCGCGCAATATTGCAGCTTTAAATCATCCCGGGATAGTCAAGATCCATGATGTATTCGAAGAAAATGGCACGGCTTACTTCGTAATGGACTTTATCGACGGCCAAACACTCGATTCGCTTGTCGCTGAACGTGGGGCGCTTCCCGAACGTAAAGCTGTCAGTTTGACTGTAAAAATTGCTGAAGCCCTTAGCTTCATCCATCAACGTAAAATGGCACACTATGATGTCAAGCCTGCCAATATTATTATTCGCAAGTCGGATGGCGCTCCTGTTTTGATAGACTTCGGACTATCCAAGCAATTTAACGACAATGGAGACGCCCGCTCTAAACTTCTCATTGGAGTAAGCCATGGATTCTCCCCCCTTGAACAATATTATGAAGATGGGATCACCGGTTTTTCGCCGAAGACAGACGTATACGCTCTTGCGGCGACCTTATATTATCTTCTGACCGCACGTGTTCCGCCTGAAGCACCGCGACTGGGAGGACGCACAATTGAAGTCCCGGTCAATATTTCAAAATCCGTAGCGGATACTATCAAGTGGGCTATGACGACCGACCTGCAACATCGTTGCCCTGATATGTCGTCTTTGACCATAGGACTGAATGGCAATAAAACTCAGTTGGCTAAAGAATCGTCGTATAACGCGGATACACTTAACCGCATCTCTCCACCTCCTCCATCTCCTTCCCGAAAACCTGTCGTCGAGGATGCTTACGACAGTCATTACCACCAAGAGACAGAGACTATAATCAGCCAGGAACAAAGAAAAAGACACATGCCGGTATGGTTGATAGTGTTATTGTCTATTATAGGCACCATTTTAGTCCTGACAGTAATATTAGTATGTCTGCCTGATTCATCTAATTCCACTACCTATTCGGATGCAGCCGAAGAAATGACGGATGAAGAAGCTTCAGAATTATTCGCCTCAGAGGAAGAAGTTATAGAGATTCCCGCCAATGCGATGGATTTTACGGGCACAATTGATGGCAACGAGATCTCATTATGGCTTGAGATCACTGACAATGGGATCGCAGATAAGGACGTGACCGGGGAATATCGATATTCTTCAAATCCAGGGAATGTCTTCCATATCTCCGGAGTGCAGGAACCCAATGGATTGATCCGTTGGGATGCCGTCGACAATTCGGGTAAGGCAGTAGAAAGAGTAAGATGCTACATAAATTCCGGACAACTCGACGGTCAATGCTACGACCTCGTAAATAAGTCTGAAATTACAAGCATAAAGGCTACTCTCAGATAACTTTCCATTTTATTGCAGTATATAGTATATAAAGTAACTACGGCCCCTTTCACAAGGGGCCGTAGCGTTGTTTTCCATAATACTTAACTTTTCAACTAACCTAACATCATGAAACGATTTTTACTTCTTTCATCATTAAAACATCCGTAACTGATAAATGGTTTAATTATAAAAA
>JAIDYR010000107.1 GCA_029057985.1 Muribaculaceae bacterium
TTCAAGCAGTAGACGGGATACGAGATGCTGCCTTGTCTCTTTGGCTCGGAGATGTGTTTAAGAGACTGATTTAGTATTCTTAACTTTCAACCCCGCTAATCTTAATTTTGTTCAAATCAACATATAAATTACATTCCATCCTCCCATGAGATAATTTTGCAACTCAAACCAATAATTTAAATTTATGAAACATCTAAAGGAGGAATTTGACCGGCTGACATTCAAGGAGGCTGTCATGTATGGTCTTACTATCGCCTGCTTCGTGGCTGCCACTGTTGCGATCTTTCTGTCAATGTTTATCGAACCGCGCGGCGAAATCCATGCTTCAGTCCTGACTTATTTCGGCATCTCGATGACATTCTGCGGCTCTGTCCTCGGAATCTCTACACATTACTCTTCGGAGCTGACGAAGTTCAAAGCCGAAATAACCGGACTGATGGCAAATCAGTCGATGACAGAAACTGCTTAATATATTAATCTAAATCAGTTATGCAAACTATCAAAAAAGGGAGCCGTGGGAATGATGTGAAGCTCCTGCAGAGAAAGCTGAATTTGATGGCTGACGGTATCTTCGGCAGTCTGACTGAAGAGTCCGTTAAAGAATTTCAGAAAGCCAATATGCTTAAGGTTGATGGAATAGTCGGGCCCAAGACCTGGGAAGCCCTCGGTATGTCAGGAGCATCCGAATCGCGCAGGATCGATGAAATTATCATCCATTATACTGCCACTCCGCAAGGAGAGGAATTTTCTAATGATAAGATCCGCGCCTCCCATCTGGCGCGCGGATTCTCGGATATAGGGTATCATTATGTCGTTGGGCTTAAGGGGGAGATTCGCCCCGGTCGGCGGGAATCTATTTCAGGTGCGCATTGCACAGGGCATAATGCGCGGTCGATCGGAGTATGCTACGTAGGCGGTTGTCCGCCTCGCACAGTAATGAATTGGCAAAAGACGGGAATCGATACCCGGACGCCGGAGCAGAAGACCGCTTTACTTAAATTGATTAAGGAACTCAAGACACGCTATCCCCATGCCACGGTACATGGCCATCGAGAATTTGCGAAGAAACCTTGCCCCGGCTTCGATGCAAAATCAGAGTACCAAAATGTATAAAATCAGCCCGTCAAGTTGAAGAAGTATGTCGCTGAATATTAGACAAAATCTGAGAAGCAAAATGATTTCAAATGAGAATCCATTCGTCAAGTGCCTGGAGATCCTGTCGGGGTTTGTAATCACTATAATCTTCATTATACTCTTACTGCTCAGCGGTTGCCGATCGGTCAGGACTGAGTATATACCGGTGGAGTCGACAATCATCAAGACCGACACGATCCATCACACACGCAACGTTATCGAGCGCGACACGGTGATCCGCATCGAGCGGGTCGCTGAATCACGCCTTGACAGTATCGCACCGATCTTGGACTCTATCGGCCGGATGATCGGCTATGATCGCTGGCACATCATCGACCGCTCGGCATCGCTTCAGGAATCGAACTCACGCCTTAAGGCCATGATCGATTCGCTGAAGTCACAAAGAGACCAAACGGAAATCAAGTGGAAGCCTTATCCGGTAGAGAAGATCGTGGAGACCAACCGGCTCTACTGGTGGCAAAAAGCGCTGATAGGAGTTGGGATTGTCGCAGTAGTAGGAATGTATTGCCGTCGTCTGGCTGATCAAGATAAAGAAATAAAGATAAAGAAGTAGTGAAATCGATGTTTTTTATTCATGGTTAGATTTTAAGGTTAATTTGCAAGAACGTTTAGGTTAGATTTCCGGACCGGGAGGTTCGGAAATTTTTTGCACTTTCAAAAGTTTTTTGCAACTTCGCAATGCTAAAACAACATTAGGCGTTAGTCGGCTACGGCGGGACTCCGCTAACATCCGCAAATCTGTGGGCTATTTTATTCCCCAACGCTACTGGATTTTACTTTGTTAGTACGACATATATAAACGGCCTTGGCTGTCATACCCAAACATTCTCCGCCGTAAGGCTGAGTCTGATGTTGTTTTAGCGAATGGAATATAACAGCCGTTTTTATGTCTAAAATGCGATATCATAGATAACAGTGAAACCGCAATGAATATCAATTAATCCATGAGATCCGGGATTGTCAATTCCGATAATTATTAGAGTCTTAAATCTTATTTTAATCACAGATATATGAATCCGCTTTTTGTAATCGGCGCCGGCCCGGGAGTTGTAATTGCCTTCGCAGTGGTTGCAATTATACTGCTGTGGAAGAAGAAGCCTGGATGCGTGATCTTAATCGCGCTGATATTAATAATCGCTATTATCGCCTCGCAATGCGATGGCGATAGGCAGTCGACGGGATGGTCGGGCTATGACGCCGACGATGAGTCCTCTGTCCCTATGAGCGATGCCGAATTAGACGCGCTGCTCTCGGATTTCGACCGGATGATGGATTCCGTGGCATCGCTTCCGGCATATAAGAGAGCCGGGCGGACTCTTGACAGTCTGGGCTACGAGATTCAGCCGACATTAACCTTCACAGAGCTGGAATTGGCTCCCCGGGAGGCAGATGAGAGCATCCAACGGATCGTCCATGGCTATGTGCAAGATTCTGATAGTATAGCATATCAGTTCAGCATGATTTTCTTGGGAGATCCGCCGGTATATCAATCTGTGAAAATCATCAATATCAACTCCGGGCAAGTAGTTTTCGCCGACCATAAATAGCGGAAATATCCGAGTGATATCTTAGTTTAATTTCGGCCGGACGAGCCGCCTCAAGGGAGAATTCTATCCGATAACGGAGGGATCGCATTCCATTAGCGGGGCATACTCGTTGTAGAAATCCGGAGATCCGGACGTAACGTCGATCTTCCCGTCCTTGATCCCGTATAGCACCCAGTCTATAACCTTGTGGTTGGCTTCGTCTACTTTCTGCTACGGTGAATGTAGATGTCGGTGTCGGTCTGGCTTTCGGAGTGGCCGAGTCCCAGGGCGATTATCCGGTCGAGTTTGGCGTTGAGCAGCGCGGCGCGGTAAGCGTGAGGTTTAAGCTGGGATTTGGATTTGTCCCAATCCTCCTTCCGGAGATTCATCTCGAGATTGAAGAAGCGGCGTTGGAATTGATGAGTGAGGACGATCACCAGAGGAGACGTACCGTCGGAATGAACACGGCGGCAGTCGAGATAAAATTTAATTTTTGCCATAATAACATCAAAAGAAACGGGCCGGAAGCGTTCACAAAATATGACACAAATAGCATTAAAATAGTGTAAATTTGTGCAAATTCTTACACTTTGGCCGTTTTTTTTAATGTCGATTGTTGGATTTTAGTCAAAAAAAAATTAGCAATTAATTGCTTAATTACCAATATTTTATCGAGGGAGCGATAAACGGGGCTCGAACCCGCGACCCTCAGCTTGGGAAGGACCTTAGAATTTTGGATTAAGGCGCTGAGTGTCAATTAATAGACTTCACATTGACGTTAGATTTTTTGTCGATTTACACGGAGCAGGCCGAAAAAGGCCTGCTAAATTTGATTATAAGAGGTTGTTATTCTTCAATATTGTCTCCAGTAATTCTATTCGCTTGTCCTTCTCTTC
>JAIDYR010000108.1:0-60990 GCA_029057985.1 Muribaculaceae bacterium
GCCTCTTGTCGGATTCGAACCAACGACCCCGAGATTACAAATCACGTGCTCTGGCCAACTGAGCTAAAGAGGCAGGCGGGTAAGCTGGCTACATCGCGCCGCTACAACCTGATACCCTTGCTTCGATCAAGACCTGGGGGAATTCTCAGGGAGCATGCCGTGCAGTACTCACCCGATGCAAAGTTACAACATTTTTTTAAACTGACAAAATTATTTCGTCTTTTTTTCAAAAAAAATGATTATTTTTTCTTTTTCGACTGTTTCTGGCGCTCTTTGCGGGGAGTATTGCGGCCGTGGCTATGATTTTTCTCGCGGCGTGGCTTGTTGGGATTTCCCTCATCCGTAATCAGGGCGAAGTCGAGTTGCTTGCGGTCGAGATCGGCACGTGCGACCTGAACCTTGACGCGGTCGCCGAGCGTATATTTATTGTGGTGAGCCCGACCGATCAGACAGAAGTTCTTTTCATCGAGCTCGTAGAAATCATCGTCAAGATCGCGGACCGGCACAAGGCCCTCACACATGTTTTCATCCAATTCAACGTAGAAGCCCCATTCAGTCACTCCGGATATTACTCCGCTATAGATCTGCCCCATCTTGCCCTGCATGTATTCCACTTGCTTATAGCGGATCGAAGCTCGCTCGGCATTGGAGGCGAGCTGCTCCATATCGGAGGAATGACGGCACTGGTCTTCGAGTTTGACCTTGTCGGCCGAACGGGCGCCATCGGCATATTTCGCCAGCAGACGATGCACCATCATATCCGGGTATCGGCGTATAGGAGACGTGAAATGGGTATAGTAATCGAGAGCGAGTCCGTAGTGGCCTACATTATCAGTCGTATAGACGGCTTTTGCCATCGAACGTATCGCAAGGATTGAGAGCATATTTTCTTCGCCTTTCCCTTTGACATCCTTTAGCAGTCGGTTGAGACCCTTATTGACCTCCTTTGCCTTCCCTTCGGGATTTATCTTATAGCCGAATCGTGATGCTATATTTGCGAAATTCGAAATCTTCTCCGGATCGGGATTGTCATGGACCCGATAGACGAAGTTTTTGGCTTTCTTACCGCCTTTGACCTTGCCGATGGATTCCGCTACTGTCAGGTTGGCAAGCAGCATAAATTCTTCGATCAGCTTATTGGCATCTTTGGATTCCTTGAAGTAGACGCTTATAGGAGTGCCGTCTTTATCAATCTCGAATCTGACTTCAGCACGGTCGAATTCAAGCGCGCCGGCATCATAGCGTTTCTTACGCAACTGCTTGGCCAACGAGTCGAGAGTAAGTATCTCTTTGGAGAAGTCTCCCTTGCCGGTCTCGATGACTTCCTGAGCCTCTTCGTAAGTGAAGCGGCGATCAGATTTGATTACCGTGCGCCCGATACGATAGTTGATGACATTGGCCTTTGAATCGAGTTCGAAGATGGCTGAGAAGGTCAGTTTTTCCTCATTCGGACGCAACGAACATATTCCGTTGGAAAGGCGCTCGGGGAGCATGGGGATAGTACGGTCTACGAGATATACACTCGTGGCGCGCTGGCGTGCCTCTTTATCGATTGTGGAATTAGGAGTGACGTAATGGGTGACGTCGGCGATGTGCACGCCGACCTCCCAGTTGCCATTGGCAAGCTGACGGATCGATAAGGCATCATCGAAGTCTTTCGCATCGCGCGGATCAATGGTGAAAGTAGTCACATTGCGGAAATCTTCTCGCTTGGCGACTTCAGCCTTGGTGATACCGGCATCAATCTTTTCCGCCGCTTTCTCTACATGTTCCGGATATTTGTAAGGCAGGCCGAACTCGGCCAAAATGGCATGCATCTCGGCAGTGTTCTCCCCTTTCTTTCCGAGGATATCTACGATTTCTCCGCGAGGATTCATCTGATCGTCGGTCCATTGTGTAATTCGGGCTATGACCTTATCGCCGGACTTACCACCCTTGAGCTGCTTGCGGGGTATGACTATGTCGGCGGCGAGAAACTTTGAATCTGTGACTACTGAAGCGTAGTTCTTCTCGACATTGAGAGTGCCTATGAATACCTGGTCTTTTGTCTCAAGTATTTCAAGCACCTTTGCCTCCGGATCCTTACCGGGGCGGGTAGCGGAAACCTCGACTCTCACGCGATCACCATTAAGGGCATGCATGGAATTTCGCTCGGCCACCATAATTTGATCGTCGTCGATCATGACGGCATTCTTCCCGTTGGACCGGCGCACGAATATGCCTTCGCCTTCTATCTTAGGCTGCGATTTAATTCGGTATTTACCTATGCTGACCTCCATCACTATATCCGCCGCGACGAGGTCATCGAGCATATTGATGACATCATTTCGCTGGGCCGGGGAAGGAGTGTCAATACCGAAAGCCACTTGCTTATAATTGAAGGATTGATTCTTATTGGCTGTCAGGAAGTCGAGTATACGCTGCTGAAGTTCGTTTTTTTTCAGACGCAGTCCCTGCGCCTTGGATTTATGTTGTTTCATATCTTATTTCTATTTTTTTGGGTTATATTTTAACTTCGTTAACTACGTTAAATTCGCGGTCAGGGGAGTTATAAGGTTACGTTTTTGGAGAGTTTCTTACTGCAATAAACTTATGATTATCTGATAGTTATATCCGTCAAGAGGATTAACGGCCGGAATTATCACATTAAAGTTAAGGTATTTTTTGAGTCGCTTAACCATTAATATAACGTTTTGCAGGTTAGGTTTTGTTTGCCGAGGGAGCGCAGTTTGCGGTTTCATCCGGATGGAAGTGAGCGTAGACAATGGCTCCTTTTGCGTTGCCGATAGCTTGCTGAATCTCCGTCAGTTCGGCCTCTTTTACCCTCTTGATGCTTTTGAAATGCTTCATCAGCGCTGTCTGAGTTGCCGGCCCTATACCCTTGATCGTATCGAGTTCGGATGATATCTGACCCTTCGAACGTCGATCGCGATGATGGGTAATGCCGAATCTGTGAGCCTCGTCGCGCAAATGCTGTATGACGCGCAACGACGGAGATTTCTTGTCGATATAGAGCGGAAGGGAATCTCCCGGAAAATATATTTCCTCCAATCTTTTGGCAATACCTACGAGCGCCACTTCCCCACGAATCCCCATCTCATCGAAAGCTTCTACAGCCGCTGAAAGCTGACCTTTACCTCCATCGACGACTACTAACTGAGGAAGCGGGTCGCCTTCAGCCATCATACGGGTATAACGTCGATGAAGCACTTCTTTCATGGAAGCAAAATCATCCGGACCTTCTACTGTCTTGATATTGAAGTGGCGGTAATCGCGGCGTGCCGGCTTGCCGTTGCGGAAGACGACACAACTTGCAACGGGATTTGTGCCCTGTATATTCGAGTTATCAAAACATTCAATATGGCGTGGCTGCACACTTAGCCGGAAGTCGGATTTCATCTGCTCCATCAATCTGTCGGTGCCTTTTTCGGGATCCAGAGCAGCAATCTGCTTCTCCTTGTCGGCCATATATTGCCCCACATTTTTCATTCCTACATCAAGAATCTTTTTCTTGTCGCCACGCTGCGGAATGACAAAGTTCACTCCGTTGAATTCCACGTCAGGTTTGAAAGGAACTATGACCTCTTTGAAATCCCTGCCGAAGCGCTCTTTGATTTCGCTTATAGCCATCGAAAGTATCTCCTCTTTGTTCTCGGCAAGCTGACGCCTGAATTCAAGATTGAGACTCTGGACTACTGCTCCTCGATGAAGATGCATAAAGCATACATAAGCGGATTTGACATTCTCGACATAAGCAAACATATCGACGTCGTCTTCCTCTGTCCGGGCGATGACAGACTTGGCGTTATAACGCATGACGGCCTCATATTTCTCCTTGGCAACCTGCGCTTCCTCAAATTTCCATTCTTCGCTCAGCCGCATCATTTCCTCCTTGAGATGCCGCTCAAGAAGCAGAGTCTCGCCGGAGAGTATCTGCCTGACCTGCCCCATTATCTTGCCGTAATCTTCCTGATTCATCAGACCGCGGCATGGACCTCCGCATTTATGAATATGATAGTCCAGACATAGACGGAATTTATTCTTCGCTATGCTTTTGTCATCGAGATAATGACGGCAGGAGCGAATCGGGAATATATCCCGGATAAGCTGAAGCACCACTTTGGCCGACTGAAGATTTGAATAAGGACCGTAGTATTTGCCGGCCTCCCCTTTAGTGCGGGTCATGAATACCCGGGGAAAGGGCTCTTTCGTAACTACAATCCAAGGGTAAGATTTATCATCTTTCAGCAAGACATTATACCTCGGCTGATACTCCTTTATCATAGCATTCTCCAGATGGAGAGCATCCTCCTCCGAGGCCACTACGATGAAGCGGATATCTACAATATTTCGCACAAGGAGATTTGTGCGTACAGAGTCGTGAATACGATTGAAATAGGAAGAAACGCGACGTTTGAGACGCTTTGCCTTGCCGACATATATTACTTGGCCATGCCGGTCAATATGCATATAGACGCCCGGAGCTTCGGGCAATCCGAGTATTTTCTTACGCAGAGATTCTCCGGGTCGGTTGTGACGCAGGTCATCGGGCGTACGATCAAGGGCGGTCTCAATCTTGAAACCGCCGGATTCATCGATACCCCTGCCTATAGAAGCGATAATCTCCTTATGCTTATCCACCATGCGTAATAAATACAGTTATAATAAAAAAATAACAGATATAATCCTGCTGCAAATCCTTGATATAGGAATTCCACATCATAAGAACGCAAAATAATGACCGAATAATGTAAAAAAAGAACAATATTGCTTAATTTAAGTTTTGCGAGCAAAACTTAAATTAAGCAAAGTAATAAGTAATAAGTAATAGGTTTTAGGTGATAGGTGATCGTGAAAATGCTATGGAAGATAAGTAATCATCAACAACAATCGCCCCGGCATTGCGGGGCGATTTCCAAACATCTTCTTCCGAAAAAATTCCGGGAGGTATCTATTACTTTCCCTACTATTTTTTACTTATCACTTATTATTACTTCGTCATCGGGTCTTCGAGGACTAATATTTAAGTAGAGATGTGATCTCGCAGTCTTTAGGGAGATTGTCTCGACCATTGAGAGCGGTCAGCTCTACGATGAAGTTGATATAGATCTTCTTCGGATTCATCGATTTTACGAGCTGATAAGCGGCATTCATAGTACCCCCGGTAGCAAGCAGATCATCATGAAGCACTACTACATCCTCTGAGGTTATTGCATCGCTATGAAGCTCGATAGTGTCGACACCATATTCCTTGGCATAGGAGGCTTTGATTGTCACGGAGGGGAGTTTGCCGGGTTTACGCGCAGGCACGAAACCGCATCCGAGCTCATAGGCGAGTATAGAACCTCCGATGAAACCGCGACTTTCTATACCGACAACCTTTGTCACACCTTTATCCCTATAAATATCTGCCATCTCCTTGCTCATTATCTGAAGAGCTTCGCCATTCTTGATCATGGTGGTCAAATCACGAAAGACAATACCCTTCGAAGGAAAATCGGGCACATCGCGAATGATAGATTTCAAATCATTAAGTTCCATTTTTATTAAGTTTTATATAAGTAAGTTCCAAAAATTAAACGATATTTGTGATTAAAATTACTTATTGATTAAATTTTTCATACTTTCACTAAATTTTCAAAAAACTCCGTTTTCATCGAAGATTATTTCCAAAGATATCCTAATAAAGGATTGAAAAATGGAGATTTAGCACAAGAATGTTCCACGTGGAACATATCACAACTATCGCCCCAACAACATCATCAAAATACTTATATCGGCGGGAGAAACTCCGGAAATACGGGAAGCTTCTCCAAGTGTACGCGGCCTTTGACGAGAAAGCTTCTGGCGAGCTTCAATGCTGATCGCTTTGATAGAGTCATAATCGTAATCGGGCGACAGTCTCACATCTTCAAGTCGCACCATCTTATCTGCAAGCTCCCGCTCACGCTTGATATAACCATCATACTTCACGAGAATTTCCGCGCATTCCACTATTTCATCTGATAAAAACTGCGGCAACGCTTCGATTCTCTTCTTAAGTCGAGGGAATTGCCCGATAAGCATAGTAAGAGATATCTGCGGACGACGAAGAAGTTCTACAAGCCGGGTTCCTGCTGATAATTCTGAAGTACCGATCGACTTCAACCATTCGTTGGTCGCTTCCGTCGGCGCGACTTTCTCTTTTTCAAGAAATGCGATCAAGGCATCCCTCTCCTCTTGCTTCCGGAGCATTACGGAATAACGATGATTGTCGGCAAGACCTATCTCATATCCAATGGGAGTCAGGCGCATGTCGGCGTCATCCTGACGCAATAAAATACGATACTCCGCTCGGGAAGTAAACATCCGGTATGGCTCGTCGACTCCTTTTGTTACCAGATCATCTATCAGCACTCCGATATATGCCTGATCACGTCTCAGCACAATCGGCTCCTCCCCCCTACATGCACGCGCAGCATTAATACCTGCCATCAATCCTTGCGCGCCGGCCTCTTCATAGCCGGTAGTTCCGTTTACCTGACCGGCGAAATACAGACCCTCCACAAGCCGGGTCTGAAGATCATGAGTCAGCTGAGTGGGAGGAAAAAAGTCATATTCGATAGCATATCCGGGTCGATAGAAATGCACGTTGCGAAGTGCCGGAATCCGCTCCAATGCCTTCAGCTGCACCTCCCACGGCAAAGAACTCGAAAAGCCATTGATATAGTATTCATCCGTAGTCTCTCCCTCGGGTTCAAGGAAGAGTTGATGACTGTCTTTATCGGCAAACGTCACAATCTTTGTTTCGATCGAGGGGCAATAGCGCGGACCAATACTTCTTATCTGGCCATTATAGAGTGGAGAATCTGAAAGATTATCGTTAAGAATCTTATGCACTTCAGCAGAGGTATGCGTTATGTAGCACCCCCTGACTTTGAGTTCACGCCTCACCTCCGGGAGGAAGGAGAACTTATGCGGATCGCGATTTAAGGGCATTGCAGCCTCCGGTCCTTCAGCAGGATTTGGATCCTCCCCATCCTGGCGCTCGCAGAGAGCAAAATCGATCGATTTGCCGGAGATACGCGCCGGAGTGCCGGTCTTCATGCGTCCGGTCTCAAATCCTAAGGAGACCAGTTGCTCTGTAAGTCCTTCTGAGGAGGATTCGGCAATTCGGCCGCCCGCAATCTGCATCTTTCCAAAATGCATGTTGCCGCCCAGAAAAGTGCCGGCCGTCAGTATAACCTTCTTAGCCTCGAATTTCATTCCTAAGGCTGTCTTCACTCCTTTAATCATATATGGGTAGGCGGAATCTGACGAGGTAACAATATCAAATTCCGTCACCATATCCTGAAGCAATTCAAGGCCCGGAGTAGAGTCAAGGATACGACGCCACTCATCGGAGAATCGAGTACGGTCAGACTGCACTCTGGGCGACCAGACGGCGGGTCCTTTCTTGCGATTGAGCATACGGAATTGTATCGCAGTCTTATCCGCTACTATTCCCATATTTCCTCCTAAAGCATCGATCTCCCTGACAATCTGACCCTTGGCAATTCCGCCTACCGCCGGATTACACGACATCTGGGCAACGCGATTAAGATCCGGGGTAATCAACAGAACCGATGAGCCCAAACGGGCAGCCGCAAAGGCAGCCTCACAACCGGCATGACCGGCCCCAATGACTATAATATCGTAATTGAATCTCATATACCAATAAGATCAAGTGCCTTATTTTCAGCCGCTTCCATCTCTTCTCGCTCACCTGGTTCCTTATCATGAAAGCCGCATAGATGCAAGACTCCGTGCACGATGACACGCAGCAATTCCCTGTCATAATCGACTCCTAATTGATGGGCATTTGAAGCGACGGTGTCAAGAGAAATCAGCATATCCCCACTTATACGATTCCCTTCGCAGTAATCAAAGGTAATAATATCAGTAAAATAATCGTGGTTCAGAAATTGACGGTTGCAATCAAGGATTACGTCGTCTGAACAAAATCTATAGCAAAGATCCCCCACTCTTTTGCCATAGGAGTGAGCTACATCTTTAAGCCATGAAGAGATTTTCTTATCGTCGATTGCCGGCATTTCTACCGAATCGGTCTGAAATATAATCATGATTTATTTTTTAACTTCTTTAACTGCGTGGTTAACTCAGACATGGCGGTACACTAAGATCGCCACGGACAGACAAATTATCCTTATCAGAGAATTTAAAGTATAAATTCACATATCAGGAATCATGAGGCAATAATTATGAATTGCGAATTAAATATCACTCATAAAGTTTGAATCAAAATTTTGAATTATGAATCAAAATTTATGAGTTACAAAAATAACACTTTTCTCCGAAATCGGCAAATTTGAATTTTTAGGCCGATTTATTCCGGCTTGTCAATAATTCATTGAATGAATTTATTATCAGGTATTTAATTTAAATTTCAACTGATTTAAAGGCCTTGAGAGTAAAATCTATGTATCTTCTCGATAGTCTGCACGCAATTATTTCAATCTCAAACGCCTAAAAATCCGGCGGTAGAGACCGGCTGATAAAATCTTAAGGAGCGGATCGCACGAATTGAGACCCCGATTTATAAAAAAGCAAATCACCGGGGCTTGATTGCAGGATGAATCTATGAATTGTAGATAGCATAAATTTTTTTGAAAAAAACATCATAGCTGAATCTCAACCGGAATTTATCATAAGCTGCCTGCGCCATGCGATTTCTTAATCTTGCGTCGTCTGCAAGAGTTTGAATCGCGTGAGCCAGAGCATCTACACTTCCGGGTTCCACAAGCATTCCGTCACATCCGTCAGTCAGTATCTCGCGCTGCGCTCCATTGGACGTCGTCACCACCGGACGACACTGCGACATATATTCTAAGATCGTCAGTCCGAACGATTCCCGTCCTACGGATGGAGCCACACAAATATCAGCCTCCCCTATCTCTTTAAATACATCATCCCTGAACCCTTCCCACTCCACTATATCCTCAATCCCCTCTTCAGCAACGCTTCGCTGCAATTCTTTTAAATAATCATCCTTTCCGGTCCCTACTATACGAAGACGGTATCTTCCGCGTGAAAGTTTCGCCATAGCTTTAATCAAGACATCAAGACCCTTTTCAGGGTCCAGTCTCCCTACGAACAGACATATCTTCTCTGCCCTATCCACATCTCTCGCCTTTGCCTCGGAATATTCATCCGGCAATACAATGCTGTTAGCGACAACCGATACTTTGGATTTATCTATCTCCGGAGAAGTCTTAAGAAATTCCCGCTTAGCCAATTCCGAAACGAATATCAGATTGTCGATGCCTGAGTAGATATTCCGCCAGCGGAGACCTGTCTTCCCCGATTTGACCAGATGACGCGTGCATACAAGATTCACTCGCTTTTTATTTGAAATTAATCTTTTAGCCCGCGCCGCGATCTCTGCATCCTTGAAATTATGCACGTGGATTATTATCTTTTCATCCGGAAATGATTCTGCCAACCGCGCGAGTTTCCAGGGAGACATAAAATCTGCAACTCCTCCAAGCGGCATCTTGCACATTTCAGCCCCCACATTCCGGAAACGCTCATCTATGGCCGGCAGTCCGCGTGATACAACGGTCACATCATCTCCATTTTCCACGGATCTGTTGACCAGATCAAGAGCATAGCGCTCCCCTCCGCCCCAATTCTTTGCCCTGACAATATGGATAATTCTCATTTAGGAGTCTATTTTGCTCAATCAACTAAGTGCACGCCTATACACCTCAATAATATCACGCGCCATGGAAGAATTGTCGAAACGCCTGACATAAGCTTTCCCTTCATTTATTCTTTGTCGGATATCAGCACCTCCTTCAATGGCGATACGCAATTCTTCGGCCATCTCGTCTATGGAATCCGGATCCACATAACGGCCTGCCTCTCCGCCCGCCTCTTCAAGACAACTCCCCTTCGCACCTACAAACGGCACTTCACATTCCATGGCCTCAATTACCGGAATCCCGAATCCCTCATACCGCGAGGGGAGAGCCGCTACGGATGCATTCCTATAGACAGCAGGAAGATCCTGAAAGGGGAGACCTTCAAGCCAGATGATCCGATCGGCTTCTACCCCATTCTTTCGGGCAGCCTCCATCACTTCTTTCCTATAGCCCTTCCGATCACGTCCGACAGCCACCAATTTCACATCCTTATCCAAGGCCGCCAAGGCCGATGCCGTCAGAGCCAGATTCTTACGCCATTCGATAGTCCCTACCTGAACTATATATCTTTCGGGCAGACCATAGCGCTTTCTGACTGCATCAAGGACTTCCGGACTGACCGTCGCCCGGAAAATGTCGGCGCACCCTTGATAGACGACGTCGATCTTATCTTCGGCAATTCCGTAAAATTCCATGGCATCGCGCTTCGTACATTCACTAATCGCTATTACCCTGTCTGCATTACGGCAACTGCGGCCATACTTAAAATCATACAGCACCCGATCGACGGGATTATAGCAGGAGGGGAGACGCCGATAGATTACATCATGAAGAGTGACTACCGATCTGACATCACTCTGCCGGATGTTGAGCGGCAACTCATTACTCAGACCATGGTAGATATCTACTTTATCCGCATAAAGATGATTAGAGATTCCGAATGTGCGCCATAACGAACCATGGAAACCTACCGGCCCCGGAAATCTAAATTCCACATTAGGTCGCGATTTGAGGACATCAAGCCGCGGATTGGCTTTCATTTCAGGAGCATAGACAAGCAGCCGATGCTCCCCGCCGTCAGCCTCCGAAAGAGACTCAAGGACGAGACGCGAGTAATTCCCCAGTCCTGTCTGATTATTTACGGCACGCTTGCCATCGAATCCTATTGTCATGGCTATCTATTTTGATTCTTTCCGCAAAGTTACTCTTTTTTTATAAAAAAGGCTACACTCAGCAGTAAAAAATCTGAGACTCCGTTTTATAAAAAAATTATGTTCTCGTCTTGTGATAGATAACAGCTCTATAAATTGTCAATAACTACATAGATTTATAAAAAATCTAAAAAAATTTCAAGGTTTTGATAAATTCTCGAATGTTTTTCACTAACTTTACATTTGAATTCCCTAAATCTGCCCCGACGGCTTCCGGAAGTTGTCAGCAAGGCTACTGACGGAGCATCCGGGGGAGCGATCAGCAGGAATTTCTTACCCTCTCAAACTCGTCAACATGGACATATCGACTAATGATAATATGCCCTCTCTCCCCTATCACATCCCGGCACTGCTGCCGGAAGTCATCGAGGCTCTGGATATTCATCCCGACGGGATCTACGCCGACGCCACCTTCGGAGGCGGCGGCCATTCCCGCGCTATCATCGAGGCTCTCGGACCCGACGGACGACTCTTCGGATTCGATCAGGATATTGACGCGGCGGCCAATGCAATCCCAGATGAAAGATTCACTTTCGTCAGGTCTAACTTCCGCTATATGCCCAACTTCATGAGATTCCATGAAGTCGACGCCCTCGACGGGATTCTGGCCGACCTCGGAGTTTCATTCCATCATTTCGACGATGCGTCACGCGGATTCACATTCCGCGACGACAACGCTCCACTCGACATGAGGATGAATCAGCGGGCTCAATCTACGGCTGCTGACCTGCTCAACAACTCCTCCGAAGATGCACTCTTGCGCATATTCCGATTGGGAAGCGACCTTAAGAATATCGGACGCCTCGTAAAAGCTATCATGACTGCCCGCGAGAAGAAACCAATCATGACTTCGGCCGACCTGCGCACGGCTGTCGCCCCGCTTCTCAACCCTAAGAATGAGAAAAAGGACCTCGCACAGATTTATCAGGCTCTACGGATCGCAGTCAACAATGAAATAGAAGTCCTCGAGGAATTTCTGAAAAACTGCCTTAACATCCTCAAACCCGGCGGCCGGCTTGCGGTCATTACATATCACTCCCTTGAAGATCGACTGGTAAAGAATTTCCTTAAATCCGGCAATCTGGAAGGAGAGGTAGAGCAGGACTTCTTCGGAAATGTCAAGTCCCCATGGAAAGTCATGACCCGCCAGCCCATCACTCCATCCGAGGAGGAGATACAACGAAATCCACGCTCGCGGAGCGCAAAACTAAGGGTTGCTCAGAAGATCTGACCTCACGATTTCCCCCTTCAATCATTCGACTTTTCATTAACGGCAAAATGGAGAAAACAAAAAAGAACGTAAAGAAGAGCTCAAATAAGTCAGCTCCGACCGCCGCCACTGAGGCTAATTCCAAAAAAGCTAAACGCGGAAGCCTGGCCGGAGTCTGGATGAGGGAAATGAGATATGGCGAAACCGTACCGGTCGACTTCTTCACCCGCAACGCCTGGATTCTTGTCATCCTGCTGGTAGCCATCCTCTCCCTTATCGGATTGCGCTATAAGACCAAGACCAAAATGGCTGAGATCAAATCTCTTGAGCATCAGCTTGAACTGGCCCAATCCGCCAAACTCAGGGAGAAAGCCGACTACATGTCGCTCATCCGCGAAACCGAGATGCGACGCCTCGTCAACGAAAAAAGGCTCGGACTCGTCTTTCAGGAGCAACCTCCTTACGAAGTCGAACTCTCCGAATAACCTGAATAACGGAGTCAACCTACCGGACGACACCACAACCTATTATCCAAGAGGTTAACAACATTAACCGAGTTATCACCGAATAACCATTCAAGCTCAGCCCGCTAAACTTGAATTTAAACCATCAGGATGGCTAAGAAAAAGAACAATAACAAATCCAATATACTATTCAGATATGGTCTGATTACGTCTGCCTTCGTGATTCTGGCCATAGCGATAGTCATCAAACTCTTCACGACGACCATCATCCAGGCCAAGGAATGGAACGCCCGCGCCGAACGCGACTTCTCCGGACTCGACACTATCTCTCCGGAACGAGGCAATATCCTGGCCGATAACGGCAATATCCTTGCATGCAATCTTCGTGTCTACGACATAAAGATCGACCTGCGCCACGCAAAAGTCAAAAAGAAAAAATTTATTCAAGCCCAGATAGATTCGCTGGCCGACTCACTCGATCTATATTATCCGCGTAAAGCAAATCTCCATTCCCTTCCGCCCGATACCATCAAGAAATATTCCTGGCGCACAAAACTGAATCAGGAATTTGCAAAAGATCCGGATAAACGCAACCGTGCCCTCAAAATAGTGAAGAAGGGGACTCTCTATGACTATGAGTTTCTGAAGACTCTCCCCTATCTTCGCGATTTCAAAGGCCGAGGCTATCGCCATCCGCTCTATCCGGAAGAGAGAAATATGCGCATCTACCCCTTCGGACGAATGGCTTACCGCAGTATAGGCCGCGTAAACGAAAATAAGAAAGGGGAGTTCCATGGCTTCTCGGGTCTGGAATGTGACCTCGACTCCCAACTCTATGGCAAGCCGGGACTGGCGAAGAAAGTCACCCTCACATCAGGCGTAAGCAACTGGGTCACTCAGCCAAGTCTCAGAGGACTCGACGTTGTGACGACGATAAATATCGACATGCAGGATATGCTTGAGGAGGAACTCCAGAAAGTCCTGGAGGAATGCAACGGCGAATGGGGGACAGCTCTGATCATGGAAGTCGAGACAGGAGAGATAAAGGCAATCGCCAACCTCGAGAAACTCGGCGACCATTATGGCGAGGCACTCAACCGCGCCGTGCGTGGTTTCGAACCCGGGTCGGTCATGAAGCCCATCTCCCTGATGGTTGCATTTGAAGACGGACTTGTAAAATCCGTCAACGACGGAATTGACTGCAGTCCGTTTCAGCGCACGAGCGACCCTCACGCGCCCTCCTACAAGACTATGAAGCAGGTCATCGAAATGTCTTCCAATACCGGGATAGCCCGCGTAATCTTCCGCGGTTATCAGTCGAATCCGGAGCGCTTCTACGATCGCCTGGAGCGTATCGGATTCTTTGAGCCCATGCGATCGGGAATAGCCGCCGAACAGATCCCCGTCATCCGCCGGCTTGAGGAGATGCGCGGCAATCGCCGCGTGACCATGACCGAGCGCCATCTCGACCTCGCCCGTCAGGCTTACGGCTATAACACCCTGATACCACCGTTATACACGCTGGCTTATTACAATGCCATAGCAAACGGCGGCAATCTCATCAAGCCCCATCTAATGAAGCGCCTTATCGGACACGGCATGGACTCTATCATCGACATAGCCCGGCTCTCACGCCGCGTATGCTCCGAAGAGACAGCCGCAAAGGTCAAAGAATGTCTCAAAGAGCCGGTCTGGGGAAACCACGGCACGGCCAGAATGGTGCAGGATGACCGCGTTGTAATCGCAGGAAAGACAGGCACTGCCTACCCGGTGCCCGACCACGGAGGAGCTTACGACAAGTCGCGCCGACGCTACGCTTTCGCAGGGTTCTTCCCCTACGATAAGCCGAAGTATTCCTGCATGGCCCTGATTCTGGCCGGAAGCGGCACCAGCGCTAACCGCACATCCGGCCAAGTAGTCAAAAACATGGCCGTCAAACTATATTCCCGCGGCATGCTCGACAACTCCACATCATATACCGAAGAAAAGAAGGAATCCTCCCCCATCGTCTATTCGCGACCCGGCGATGCGACCACAGGCCTGGCAAAGGCCGTGAAAGTATCATCGGTCAAGAATATCAAGACGGATAATCCGGATCATAATATCTCCATCAAAGCCATGCCTAATCTGGCCGGATTTGATGCAGCATCAGCTGTCAGAATACTTGAAAAACAGGGCGTCAACGTCCGCCTGCATGGATCCGGACGGGTCGTAAATCAATCGATATCCCCCGGAGCCGAACTCCGGCGCGGATCAACGATAACCCTGACTCTACAATCCTGATCCGACCTTATCTCTTTAACATGAATAAATAACCCTTTACAGATAGACTGCAATGCTTAAACTTTCGAATCTACTGAGTGCAATAAAACCTCTTGAGATCATCGGCCCGACGGATAAGAATATCGTAGGACTGAGCAGCGATTCCCGGAATGTAGAAAAGGAGGGAATGTTTGTTGCCGTCCGCGGCGTTACTACCGACGGACATAAATATATCCCTGTAGTCGCAAGTGCCCATGTCGGCGCAATCGTCTGCGAGACTTTCCCTGCATCATTCGAACAGGGAGTCACATATATTCGCGTCAGTAATTCTGCCGAAGCTCTGGGCCATCTGGCATCCGCTTGGTTCGGCTATCCATCTTCGAAGCTCAAACTCGTTGGCGTGACAGGCACTAACGGCAAGACGACAACAGCTACCCTGCTTTATGAGATGGCGCGTATGGAGGGCTACAAGGCCGGGTTGCTGTCGACAGTCTGCAACTATATCGACTCCGAGGCCGTCCCCGCAACCCATACGACTCCCGATCCTATCTCTCTGAACTCTCTTCTTGCCCGAATGGTAGATGAAGGGTGCGAGTATGCTTTCATGGAGGTATCTTCCCACGCCGCAGCCCAGCATCGTATAGCCGGGCTTAAATTCGCGGGCGGAGTCTTCTCCAACCTCACACGCGACCACCTCGATTATCACGGCACAGTCGAGAACTACATGAATGCAAAGAAAGCATTCTTCGACATGCTTCCCGCAGATGCTTTCGCACTCGTCAACGCCGATGACAAGGCAGGAGCCTATATGCTGCAGAATACGGCAGCCCGCAAATATACCTATTCTCTGCGTCGCGATGCCGACTTCCGCGGTCGCATTGTCGAGCAGCGCCTCGATGGCACTCTGCTTATGCTCAACGGCCACGAAGTAGAGGTCCGCTTTACCGGTAAATTCAATGCCTATAACCTTACCGCAGTTTACGGCGCATCGATCCTGACCGGATTCAATCAGGAGGAAGTCCTGATCAACATGAGCCGCCTGGTCCCTGTAGCGGGGCGCTTCCAGACATTCCGCTCGGAGAAGGGAGTGACTGCAATCGTCGACTACGCTCATACTCCGGATGCCCTTGTCAACGTACTCGACACAATCCGGGAAATCGTCGGCCCGAACGGTATGATCACCACCGTAGTCGGATGCGGAGGAGATCGCGACCACGGCAAGCGCCCGATGATGGCCCACGAAGCGGCTTCCCGATCCAACCGACTCTTCCTGACTTCCGACAATCCGCGCACTGAAGATCCGCAGTCAATCATCGACCAGATGAAAGAAGGATTGAGTCCCGAAGAGCTCCGCTCTACACTCTGCATCACTGACCGCAGAGAGGCTATCCGCGCCGCCGTCCATTCCGCCCGGCCCGGAGAGGTCATCCTCATCGCAGGCAAAGGCCATGAGCCTTACCAGGAGATATGCGGTGTCCGCCATCATTTCGACGACCGTGAGGAAGTCACCGCGGCCCTGGCAGAACTCTAATAATGCACGCTGCGCATCATTGCTAATTGTCAAGGAGCTTCGCGACGCCATAACCGAACCCAATAACCGAATAACCACGAAGTTAAATGTTTTATTCGCTATTCCAGCAATACCTCGAATCGACCGACATACCCGGACGGCATCTGATGGATTTCATCTCCTTCCGTGCAGGTATAGCTTTCGCTCTCTCCCTGCTAATCGCTATGATTTTCGGCAAGACCGTGATCCATCGTCTGCAACGAATGCAGATTGGCGAAGAGATACGCGACCTCGGACTGGCCGGACAGATGGAGAAAAAAGGGACCCCGACAATGGGCGGAGTCATTATTATCTTCTCCATCCTGATTCCCTGTCTGCTATTGGGAAATCTATCCAACATCTACATGATCCTGATGCTAATCGCTACCGTATGGATGGGCACAATCGGATTTCTCGACGACTACAGGAAAATCAAGTTCCATAACAAAGACGGACTCCAAGGAAAATATAAGGTAATCGGACAAGTCGGTCTTGGCCTTATAGTAGGCCTGACGATGTGGTTCTCGCCCGATATAGTCATGTGTGAGAACATGGAAGTCATGAACGCTCAGACGGAGCAGAACGAGGTCGTCCACTCCCCGGTCATGGAGAAGACTCCTCAGACCACTATCCCCTTCGTCAAGAATCATAACTTCAATTATGAATGGCTGACCGAATGGATGCCCGGAGAGGAAGCTCCGCAGATGGCAGGCTGGATAGTGTTCGTGGTCATAGTCATCTTCGTGGTCACGGCAGTCAGCAACGGAGCGAACCTGACCGACGGCCTCGACGGCCTATGCGCCGGGACATCAGCTATAATCGGTGTCGCATTGCTGATAATGGCTTATCTCGGAGGAAACGTCATATATTCCGGCTACCTCAACATTATGTATATTCCGGGAAGCGAGGAACTCGTGGTCTTCGCGGCATCCTTCATCGGAGCATTGGTCGGGTTCCTATGGTATAACGCTCCTCCGGCACAAGTCTTTATGGGCGACACAGGGTCGCTGATGCTGGGCGGAGTAATCGCCGTATTCGCAATTCTTATCCGCAAGGAGCTGCTCATTCCGCTGCTCTGCCTGATATTCTTCATCGAAGACCTCTCGGTCATCATGCAGGTAGCTTACTTCAAGCAGACTAAGAAGAAATACGGCGAAGGCCACCGCATATTCAAGATGACTCCGCTCCACCATCACTTCCAGAAGGAGGCACCGGCCGGAGCCAAAGTACTCCTTAAGTTCCCGCGAATCCCAATCCCCGAATCCAGAATCGTCATCCGCTTCTGGATTGTCGGAATCCTTCTGGCGGCCCTGACTTTCGTCACTTTGAAAATCCGATAACTCTATTTATCTTAACCCTGATATTCTCTCCGACTATAAATTTCATCAATTCCTCTCTTTTTTAGACTATTCAATATGAAATCCGACATCAAAGATATTAAGAATCTCGTAATCCTCGGAGCAGGGGAGAGCGGAGTCGGCGCGGCCATCCTCGGATTGGCAAAAGGGATGGACGTTCTCATCTCCGATTTCGGCTCGATTCCGGAAAAATACCTGGAAGTCATCCGCGAGCGTAATATCCCTTACGAACAGGGAGGACATTCCGAAGAGCAGATTCTGAAAGCTGATATGGTAGTAAAAAGTCCGGGCATCCCCCCGACGGCTCCAATCGTGCGCAAAATCACAGAAAAGGGGATACCCGTCGTCTCCGAGATTGAGTTCGCGGGATATTTCACTAATGCCAAGATGATCTGCATTACCGGCTCCAACGGGAAAACGACCACTACCCTGCTCATTTACCACATCCTCAAGAAAGCCGGGCTGGACGTCGGGCTTGCAGGCAACGTAGGATTCAGTCTGGCGCGTCAGGTTGCGGAAGACCCGCATGAATACTACGTCATCGAACTCTCAAGTTTCCAGCTTGAGAATATGTTTGACTTCAAGGCCCACGTAGCAGTAATCCTCAACGTCACACCTGATCACATGGACCGCTACGACCATAAGATGGAACTCTATACGGCTGCCAAATTCCGCATCCTGCAGAATCAGACTCCGGAAGACTTCTTTATCTATTGGATGGAGGATCCCATCATTGCCGAGCAAGTCAAATGCGTGCAGTCGGAGGCCCTGCGCCTCCCCTTCAGCGAGCACCGGAGTGAGGAATCGGCTGCTTGGCTCGATGATTCAGGAATCGTACATTTCGAGACTCCGCGCGACGTATGGGAAATCCCGCGCGACCGACTTTCACTGACCGGACTCCATAACCTCTATAACTCCATGGCTGCCGGACTCTCGGCCTCGGCTCTGGATATCCGAAACGACGTAATCCGCGACGCCTTGGCTGATTTCGAAGCCGTAGAGCATCGCCTGGAATTTGTGAAGGAAATAGACGGCGTCACTTATATCAACGATTCCAAAGCCACAAACGTCAACTCTACTTGGTACGCTCTGGAAAGCATGACCCGGCCTACGATTCTTATTCTTGGCGGCAAGGACAAGGGTAACGATTACTCCGAAATTCTGCCGCTCGTAAAAGAAAAAGTGAAAGCAATCGTCTGCATGGGAGTCGACAACACCAAGCTTCTTGACTTCTTCAGCGCCGAAGTCCCGGAAATCCGCGACACTCACTCTATCGAAGAAGCTGTCAGGGCATGCGCCCAACTGGCTGCCGAGGGCGACGCGGTGCTTCTATCTCCCTGCTGCGCAAGCTTCGACCTCTTCAAAAGCTACGAACATCGCGGCCAACTCTTCAAAGAATGTGTAAGCGCACTTAGCTGAATCATAACATAACATATATTTTACGAAATTAGTGAAACGAGATACAGAAATATCTGAAATCCTCATCAATGAGACTCTTGACGGAGAGCCGATAGCAGAGACAGGGAAGTCGCGCAAACGCGGCGCAGGGGATTCCCCGAAGGCCGCTGCCGATGCAACCGAGACCCATACAGCCAACCGCTATCTCTCTTCAAAGACTTCATCCAAGACCGTCAAGAAGCGCCCCCCGATCGACAAATATATCTGGGGAATCTATCTTTGCCTGCTCTTCGTCTCCATTGTAGAGCTTTACAGCGCCTCTTCCTCGGAGGTGACCGGCTCAAATATCTTCGGACCTCTGATCCGACATTGTATCTTTCTGGGTATAGGATTTGTCCTTGTTCTCTGGCTGCAGCGCCTCCATTACGGTTATTTCAGCCGCTTCGCATGGTTTATGGCGGGAATATCGTTTATACTTCTGCTGATAGCCACATTCTTCGGGGCCGATATCAACGGGGCCCAACGGGCCATAATCATCGGAGGATTTACAATCCAGCCCCCTGAAATAGTCAAACTTACTGTCCTTGTACTCCTGGCTACGATACTTGCCCGCAATCAACGGCCCGGCGGAGTATCGACGGGAGCGGTAGTGCTCGTTGCTCTTGTCGTCATGACTTTCGGCGGCCTTCTATGGATCAATGGCCTGACCAATATGATAATCATGATGATCGTCAGCATCGCCATGTTCCTGATCGGAGGGATTCAGCTGAAGAAGCTTGCGGCTGTTTTTGTAGCTTACGGCCTTTGTCTTGGCGCTTTTGTGACGATAAAGAATGCAACTCCCTCTTCAGCAGAATATGACAGCATCGGACAGACTGAGAATGCCGAGGCGACCATCGGACGAACAGCCACTCACGAAGGACGCCTCTCACGCTATCTCAAAGGGGTCAAGCCGACCGACAAGATCGACGACTATAACCGCCAGGAAATGTTTGCGCGCATGGCGCAGGCCAATGGCGGCTTCATAGGCCCCGGTCCGGGTCATTCCCGCGAGAATGCCCGGTTGCCGCTCGCCTTCTCGGATTATATTTATTCGATTATTGTAGAAGATCTGGGATTCCTCGGTGGAATAGGAGTGCTTCTGCTCTATCTCCTGCTGCTCGGACGCGCAGGCCGCGTAGCTTATAAATGCAACCGCGCATTCCCGGCCTTCCTTATCATGGGATGCGCCGTGCTGATAGTCTCGCAGGCTCTGGTACACATGGCAATCGTCACCGGAGTCGCTCCGGTCAGCGGCCAACCACTCCCCTTCATTTCCAAAGGCGGAACGTCGATAATAGTTATGTCTATGGCGATAGGAGTGATGCTCTCTGTCAGCCGCTATGCTGTCGTCTCCAAAGACCGCAAGGCCAATAAGGAAGAGCTCTCGAAACTTTCCGACGGCCTGCAGGCAGCAAACTATTCGGCTCAGTAGCATGATTCAGATTCGTTATTATTTAATCGGCGAAGAAATATCCCTCATAAACTCAAAATTGACAAAGTGAAAAAGTATAAGATATTGATTTCGGGAGGTGGCACGGGCGGCCATATCTTCCCCGCTCTCTCCATAGCCAATGCCCTCAAACGCCGGCTGAACGCCGATATTCTTTTTGTCGGGGCCGACAATCGGATGGAGATGGAGCGGATCCCGGCTGCCGGTTACCCCATCAAGGGTCTGCCCGTCGTCGGATTCAACCGCAAGAATCTCCTTAAAAATATCAGTGTCCTCTTCAAACTGCGTAAAAGTCTGAATATGGCACGCAAGATTGTCGATGAGTTCAAACCCGATATCGCCATAGGAGTAGGAGGCTATTGCTCCGGGCCTACCCTTAAGGCCGCTCAGCGACGCGGAGTGCCGACTCTGCTTCAAGAGCAGAATTCATACGCCGGAGTGACCAATAAACTTTTGGCTAAAAAAGCCGAGAAAATATGCGTCGCTTACGAGAATATGGAGCGATTCTTTCCGGCCGACAAGATTATCCTGACGGGCAATCCAATCAGAAAAGATCTTCTTGATCATGCCAAATCTCCCGAAGAAGCCCGTCACAGCTTCGGATTGGACCCCAACCGTCCTACTATCCTCGTCATCGGAGGCTCCTTGGGCGCCCTGACGATGAATGAAAGCCTCGAGCAGGAACTGCGCCGGCTCAATGAAGCGGGACTGCAGGTCATCTGGCAGACAGGGAAGAGCTTCATAGATCGGGCCAAGGCTGCGGCAAAAGGGATGAAAGGGGTAGTCGTGACTCCTTTCATATCGGATATGGCTTCGGCCTATGCAGCCGCCTCCGTCGTAGCCTCTCGCGCCGGCGCCGGATCGATCTCCGAACTGGAAGTCCTCGGAAAACCCTGCGTCCTTGTCCCCTCTCCCAACGTGGCGGAGGATCATCAGACGAAGAATGCCCGCGCCCTTTCTGACCGCGGGGCCGCTATTCTGGTGGCCGACGCCGACGCACGCACGCAACTTGTCGACACTCTTCTGCAATTAGCCTCCGATCCGGAGCGCCTGGAAGAAATGAAAAAAGAAATCTCCAAAATGGCTCTCCCATCCGCCGATGATAAAATCGCCGATGAGGTCATATCGATTCTGAATAAAGATTGAGAAAAGAATGGAAAAGAATAGTTTATATTTCGTAGGAGCCGGGGGTATCGGCATGGCCAATCTGATCAGATATTTTCTTTCAAAGGGGAGCAGGATTGCCGGATATGACCGTACGTCTACCCTGCTGACATCTCAACTTACAGAGGAAGGAGCCGATATCGTCTTTGAAGATAACCCCGACCTTATACCGGAGGAGTTCCGCGATCCGGAGAAGACACTTGTCGTCTATACTCCGGCCGTAGGAGCCGACAACAGGATCCTCTCGTGGTTTCGCGACCGCGGATTTGAAGTCATCAAGCGCGCCCGATTGCTGGGCCTCATAACTCTTCATTCAAAGGGGATATGCATAGCCGGATCCCACGGGAAGACCACTACCTGCTCCATGACGGCCAATATCTTGCGGCGCACTCCCGACGGAGTCAACGCTTTTCTCGGCGGAATCCTGCGCAACACAGGCTCCAATCTTGTCGTCTCCGACCGATCCGAATATTCAGTAATCGAAGCTGACGAATACGACCGATCCTTTCATCAGCTCTCCCCTTTCATAGCCGTGATCACATCCTGCGATCCCGACCATCTCGATATCTACGGCGACGAGGAGCATTACCTTGAGGCATTCTCAATTTTCACATCTCTCATCCGCCCCGGAGGAGCCCTGCTGCTTCATACGGGATTGAAGATGCAGCCTGACCTGAAGCCGGGAGTGAGACTATTCTCTTACTCCGGGACGTCTGAAGGGGATTGGCACGCTGAAGATATCACTTACGGCGAAGGGACCCTAACGTTTACTCTCGTCGGACCCGACGGACTGCGCATCAAGGACATCAGTCTCGGAGTTCCTGTAGAAATCAATATAGACAATGCCGTAGCCGCAGCCGCCGCCTCAATCCTGGCTGGAGCGACGCCGGAAGATGTGAGGAAGGGTCTGGCCGATTTCAAAGGCGCACGACGCAGATTCGAGATTCACCTCGACGGCAAAGATGGCTCCCCGGTGCTGATCGATGACTATGCCCATAGCCCTAACGAAGTGGCGGCTTCGATTCGCTCCGTCAGAAAACTCTATCCCGGACGTCGGCTCAGCGTCATCTTTCAGCCCCATTTATATACCCGCACCCGCGATTTCGCTCCGGAATTCGCCCGGGCACTCTCCGATGCCGACGAAGTAATAATGCCCGAGATATATCCTGCCCGCGAGCAGCCTATCCCCGGAGTCGACAGCAATCTGATTCTGAAAGATGTCAAATCAGAAAAAAAATGTCTTTGTCTGCGAAAAGATTTGCTTGATTTCATAAAAAATAGTAACTTTGAAGTGTTGATGACTCTCGGAGCCGCCGACATTGACACGTCGCTCCCTGACATCAAGAAAATTCTGCTCGAAAAATAAGCTGAATCCTTACCCGAGAGAACTTTGACATGGCGCCCGCTACCAAGAAAATACTGAAATGGTCGATCCTGATACTGCTGCTCGCTTACGTGGCAGGGATAACTGTGTGGGCGCGCTTTGAAGCCGACCGGCATATCATAAGGGGAATCACTATCTCCATGGAGAATGGCAAAGGGCTGTCAGATACTATCACTACCCGTGGCATCAAGGCTTCGCTGATGAAGTATCCGCAGAAAATCGTAGGTGTTCCCGCAAATACGGTCAATACCCTCGACATAGAGCGCTATCTGATGAAGATCAATAACTTCGAGGATGTAAAATGCTATGTCTCATCTGCAGGCGAACTAAAAGTGACTATATGCCCCATGATTCCCGAGATGAGGGTCTTCGACGGAAATCAATCATACTACGTCAACAAAGCCGGGAAGCGCATCAATTCCAACGCTGAATTTTATGCCGACGTCCCTATCGTCAGCGGACATTTCACAAAGAATTTCCGTCCTGAGAGCATTCTCCCGGTAATCAGATTCGTGAACTCCGATGAGAAACTTAAGGAAATCGTAGGAATGTTTGAGGCCCGTGGACCGCGCGATATCATTCTGATTCCGCGAATCGCAGGCCATGTCATCAATTTCGGCGACACTACCAGACTTAAAGAGAAACGAGCGGCCCTCCTGACCGCTTACCATAAGATAATCCCTTACAAAGGCTGGGAAGAATACGACACTATCTCCGTCAAATTCCGGGGCCAGATAGTCGCTACGCGGCGCAATAAGGCTCCCCGCTTCCCGATAGAAGTCTACGAAGAGGAAATCGACCCCGAAGAGCAGGCTCTTCCCAATGACTCGGTCCGAGAAGTTCAGCAGCCGCTGACTCCGGAGCAGAAAGCTGCCCGGAAGGCAGCCGCGGAAAAACCCAAGACCGCACAGGGAGCCTCAACATCCAACCCAACATAAGAAATCTCCAACCCTCAAAGTATCCCGATAAAGAAAATGGAACGTTACGTCGCTGCTATTGAAATAAGCAGCTCCAAGATAATCGGAGTCGTAGGCCGAGTCCAGGGCGCCGGCCAGGTCGACATCATAGCCGTCGAGCAGGAAAAGAACGTCGAAAGCGTCCGCTACGGTATCATCCAGAATCTGGAAGAGACCGCGACAAGACTTGCCCGCGTCCTGGAAAAGTTAGAGCGCAAACCCGTCATAGCTCCAAAAAAGATTCAGAGCGTCTTCATCGGACTTAACGCCCGGTCGCTGAGAAGCATCCCGACGACCGTGAGGCTGCAACTCCCGGATGAAACCGAAATCACGGATGAAATCATCCGTCGCCTCCGCCAGGACGCACAGAACGTCGCTATAGACTCGTCGCTTGAAATAGTCGACGTGGTGCCCCGCAAATATAAGATCGGCAAACTCGAGACCTCTTCTCCTAAAGGCAACATTGGCAATTCGATCGCCGCTGAATATGATATCATTGTCTGCCGTCCGGAAGTAAAACGCAATATCCTGAGAGTCGTCCGCAATAAACTCGGTCTGGAAGTCGAAGGATTCGTCGTCACTCCCCTTTCGACAGGCCATCTCATACTGTCGGCCGAGGAGAAACGCCTCGGCTGCATGCTCGTCGACATAGGCGCCGAGACCACCGCCGTCAGCATCTATCGCCATGGCGCACTGAATTATTTCGTGACGCTCCCGATGGGAGGCCGCAATATCACACGCGACCTGACTACCCTATCCATGCTTGAGGAGCGCGCGGAAGAGATTAAGATAACTCTGGGCAATGCCATTCAGCCCGAGACACCCTCCACCCTTAATCTCAAAGGAGTTAAACTGGCCGAGGTCGGCAACGTAGTCGTAGCACGCTCTGAAGAGATTGTAGCCAATATCATAGAGCAGATATCTTACGCCGGAATCAAGGATAAAGAACTCCCAGGAGGGATAATATGCATCGGAGGCGGGGCCAAACTGAACGGAATGACAGAACTCCTGTCGCGTCAGTTAGGCGGGATTCAGGTGAAAGTAGGACGTCTACCCTCTTACGTGCATCTTGAGGATGTCAAGGGCCCGAGTTCGGAAATTGTGGAAGTGGCAAGCGTACTCTACGCCGGAGCGACACTGACCGATGCCCAATGCCTCGAAAATCCCTCGCAGGAGGAACTTCCCGTAATCGGCACAGACCCCGGCGATGATGAACCCGAAGAAAAAACACCTGATAACAAGGAACGCGCCTCTTCCGGATCGCTGAAATTCGTCAGCAAGATCAAGAGCGGACTCTCCCGGCTATTTGCAACTCCCGACGACGAAGACAACGATATGCTCGATTAATACTACGGCCGGATATTACTTCAGGGTAAGTCCGGCCCCGGAAATCACCTGCGAATACCCTTTACGGGCGCCGGCTTCCCCCGGCTAATCGCTCTCCAACGAAAATGACAGACTAAGACAATGAACGAATACTACAATACTATCGGATCCGAAGGATACTCCGACGCGCAGGGAGGCATCAACGACGCGTCGAATTTCCTCAGCGATTCCAACCAGGATATCATCAAAGTCATCGGCGTAGGCGGAGGTGGCGGCAATGCCGTCAACTATATGTTTAAGCAAAACATCCCCAACGTCAACTTCGTCGTCTGCAACACTGACGAGCAGGCTTTGAAGAAATCTCCCGTTGCCCATAAGCTCATCCTCGGTCCGGAGATCACTCACGGCCGCGGCGCCGGCAATCTCCCGGAAATAGGCCGACAATGCGCTGAAGCATCGGCAGAAGACATCAAGCGCCTCTTCGATGACCATACGGAGATGGTCTTCATCACAGCCGGAATGGGCGGCGGAACAGGCACTGGTGCCGGGCCCGTCGTAGCCCGGCTGGCAAAAGAAGCCGGACTCCTCACGATCGGCATAGTCACCGTGCCTTTCCTCTTCGAAGGACAGAAAAAAATCCTCAAGGCCCTCGACGGAGCGGCCGAAATGAAGAAGCATGTCGACGCCCTGCTGGTCATCAATAACGAAAACCTCATCGACCTCTACAAGGACCTCAATTTCTTCAATGCCTTCGAGCATGCCGATGACACTCTGGCCAATGCCGCACGCTCTATCTCGGAAATCATATCCGAAAACTGCTATATCAACGTCGATTTCCAGGACGTCAAGACTATCCTCAAGGATTCGGGGACGGCAATCATCTCGACAGCCTACGGTGAAGGAGAACATCGCATCTCGGATGCCATCTATAATGCTCTCCACTCCCCTCTTCTGAAGACCCACGATATATATACCTCCAAGCGACTTCTCTTTAAATTCGTCTGCTCGCGCGAGGCCGAGAATCCGCTGCGCGCTGAAGAAATCAACGAAATCCGGCAGTTTACGGATAATCTGCCGAAAAGCATCGATGTCAAATGGGGCATCGGCGACAATCCTGAACTCGGAGACGCTGTCAAGGTCACTATCCTGGCCTCAGGATTCGACGTCACTCTGCGCGAGGGGGATCACGACGGCGGAATCAAATTCCGTCCGGACGATGATACAAAGCCGAAGGACGAAAAGCCCTCGGCCGCTACCAAGGAGCAGATGGAAGAAGTCTACGGCACTGAAAAGCTCAATAAGCAGATACGCGATGCCGCAAAGGTGAAATATGCCGTGCTCCAGCCCAATCAATTTGATGACCTCGAAGTCATAGCCATGCTTGAGCGCACTCCGACCTTCAATCGCGACCGCCGATTCAACGAAGAGCTCAACAAGATCTCCCAAGGACTCTCCCATGAAGCCAACTACGGAAATCCGGCGCCGGCTGATCCCTCTTCGGGCGCGGCGTCCAACAGAATCTCCTTCTGAGTCTCTTATCCACGACCTAATTCCCTGAAGAGTCACGGATTCTACGGACATCCCGGACCCGGCAAGACTTGACGACCGATAATCCGGACAAAACTAAATCAATAACCTCAATATTCGAATTTTTCTCTCTCCTCTATTTCCCGATGGATAATAAATCCTTTCAGATGGTGGCCAAGACTTTTCAAGGCCTCGAAGAAGTTCTACGCGACGAACTTATCGCGCTCGGCGCCCAAAATGTAGAGACCGGCACCCGAATGGTCTCTTTTGAGGGCGATCTGGAATTGATGTATAAGGCCAATCTCTGTTGCCGCACAGCCTTACGCATCCTCAAGCCTATCGCTAAATTCTCAGCCTCCGACACCGACGAACTCTATGACTTCGTCCGCGACTTCAAATGGGAGGATTATATGACTGCCAAATCTACTTTCTGCGTCGATTCGACGGTCAACAGTCCGGGATTTCCCCATTCGAAATATGTCACTTATCGGGTAAAGGACGGCATCGTCGACCATTTCCGCGACACTTGCGGCGAGCGGCCGTCGATCCGCCTTGAGAAAGCCGACGTGCAGCTGAACGTCCACATCGCGGATACCCGCGTCACTATCTCTCTCGATTCAAGCGGCGAGCCTCTCAACCGCCGCGGCTACCGCGTCGAACAGACTGAGGCTCCGATAAATGAGGTTCTTGCCGCAGGAATCATCATGCTGACAGGATGGCACGGCGAGACTGATTTCGCTGACCCGATGTGCGGCTCCGGCACATTCCCCATCGAAGCTGCCCTCATAGCGGGCAACATCAATCCCGGCATCTATCGCGAAGGCTTCGCTTTCGAGAAATGGCCTGACTTCGACAGCGAACTCTTCGAGACCCTCTATAACGACGACGAAGGAGAACGCGATATCACATGCCGCATACTCTGCGGAGACAAAGACCCGGAAGCAGTGCGCATCGCACGCCGGAACATCAAGGCTGCCCGCCTCGAATCAAATATCAATATCGTCTGCCGTCCGATGCAGGAATGGGATGAGAATGAGAATCCGGGCGGCATCTTAGTGACAAATCCGCCCTATGGCGAGCGCATCCGCCCTGCCGACATGGATATCCTTTACCGCCAGCTCGGCGAGACCCTCAAATTCCATTTCCAGGGATGGAACGCTTGGATCCTCGGCTATAAAGACGAGCATTTCGCATCCATCGGACTCAAGCCCTCCGTAAAATATCCCATACTTAACGGGGCTCTGGAATGTTCGCTCCGCGAATATGTGCTTTTCGAGGGTAAATACAATGACTTCCGCGCCGACGGCGGCTCAGTGAAGAATCATTCGCGCGAGGAAACTCCGCGCAATAACCGCCACTATAAATCGGAACGGGAATGGGAACAGGAGACACGCCCCTATAAAAAGAAATTCACACGCGATCGCCGGCGCGAAGATTATCCGGACTTTGATAACCGCGGGGAATACCGGCCGGCAGGGAAGTCGTTCACACACCGCAAATCGGGCGACGCACCCGGACAATACCGCGGATCGTCTTCTCCTGCACGCAAAGTGACCGACAAAGGACCTCGCCTTTCCGAATCATCCACGGCCTTCTCAAGCCCCGTCTTCATGCGAACACGCAAGTCGCGCTTCTCCAAGCGCGAAGACAAGGAGACTAATGAATAGGAGAGTGCTATATCCCGCGGGGATGGCGGGGATCATCATCCTCTGTGTGCTCCTCGCTCTGCTCGGAGCCCTGAGGGCGTTTCCGACGCCTCAACCGCTTGACTTCGGAATTGCCATAGACTCACCCAATCTTTGGAATTTCACTCCTTTATGGGGTGAAATTCTTAATGTCGCGGGATTGGGTCTATGTGCGATCGTGCTCTTCTTCATCAATAAGAATTTCAGTCTTATAAAGACCGGGCAACCTCTTGGAGCATCCTTTTTTCTTCCTCTATGCTTCAGCAATCTGATAGTCGGAGGGCATTGGAGCGCGACTCCCGTCGTCACTCTGATAGTCCTGCTCATCTATGCCTGCCTTTTTAATTCCTACAAGACCCGGAATGCCACACGGTCAATGTTTTTCGTCGCCACCTGCCTGTCAGTAGGATCGATGTTCGAATATTCATTCATTCCAATAGGTCTGGCCGCATTCGCGGCGTCATTCCTCATGGAGGCCATGCGTCCTAAAGAATTTCTGGCAATGGGACTCGGACTGATTGCCCCGTATTGGGTAGCGATCGGATTCGGATTGGTCAATCCCCTGGAATTAAGGCTTCCTCATCCTGTCACGATCTTTGCAGGCAATCTGACTCCCGAGATCTTCCTGACACTTACAGTTGCAGGCATAATGGCGCTTTGCGCCGTAATCCTGTCGCTCTATAACGGCCTGATTCTCTATGCCGGAAATACCCGCGTGCGCCGATCTCTGCTGGTAATGAATACTTTTGGAGTAATCTCGGCTATCTGCATGCTTCTCGATGTCTACAATGCGCACGCTTATCTGGGCGTCTGCAATATATGGGTCGCCATGCAGTTGGCCAATCTCTTCGCTCTACGCGATCTGCGACGCGGCGGACTGCTGTTCTGGCTTCTTCAATTAGTAATTTTTTCTCTCTCGATGATATATATGCTCGCCGCATAATCCATGCTTTTATGAAACCTCTGCTTATTATCGATAATGCAATCCCATTTCTCGAAGGACGCCTTGATCGCGACTTTGACTGTCGGATTCTCCGGCCCGCTGAAATCAGCCCGGATGCCGTCAAGGATGCGAAAGGCCTGCTGGTGCGCACGCGTACCCGTTGCAATGCCGGACTGCTCGAAGGTTCTTCAGTAGATTTCGTCGCGACAGGCACTATCGGAATGGATCACTTCGACATCCCTTATCTCGAAAGCCGACATATCGACTGGCAGAACGCACCCGGATGCAACGCTCCCGCCGTCGCGCAGTACGTCTGGCGTGCCCTCGCCCAACTCGGATTCGATCCCAAGTCGCATACTCTCGGAGTAGTAGGCAAAGGGAATGTCGGCTCAATAGTCACCGAATGGGGACGGAAACTGGGGGCCGAAGTCTTAGTCTGCGACCCGCCGCGCAAGGATGCCGGATTTTCGGATGAAGAATATCTGCAATTAGACGAACTGATGAGCCGCGCGGATGCCGTCACTTTCCATACGCCCCTGCTAAAATCCACTCATCATCTTGCCGGCAGAGAAATGCTGGAAAAACTTCGTCGCGGCGCTATTATAATCAACGCCGCGCGCGGAGGAGTGATAGACGAAGCTGCACTCGAAGAAATAATGGAGAAGAAAGGATTGAAAGTTGCCATTGACACATGGGAAGGGGAGCCGCGTCTTAACAGGCGTATGCTCGAAAAAGCTGACATTGCGACTTTCCATATCGCAGGCTATTCACGCCAGGGAAAGGAACGCGCCTCTTACGCTATTCTTTCAGGACTCGAACGTCACTTCGGCGTAAGCCTCGACAAGTCCGGGCTGACCGGACCCTACCGAAGCCCTGATAACCTGACCCTCGAAGCGATACGCGAATCCTACGACATAATGGCCGATGACGCTGAATTCCGACGCCGACCCGAGGATTTCGAATCACTCCGCGATAATTATCAGCTCCGCGAAGAACTCCAATAGCAGGGGGAGCCCTAATCAAGAGCCCTATATATTTCCCAAATCAGGCAATCGAATGAAATATTATACCGTATGGGTAGGGCGTCATCCCGGAGTCTACGACACGTGGGATGATTGCCTCGAACAGGTCAAAAACTTCCCCGGAGCCAGATATAAATCCTATGGCTCGGCAGCAGCCGCTACCGAAGCCTACCGGATGGGCTGCGCCGAAGAAGACAGCGGCGATCTGACGCGCCTGCTCAACGGCGCCGGAGAGGCGCGCGAAAGAAAGCGCGGGAAGTCGGCCAAGCCCTCTCCCAAGCATTATATGGATAACCCGGAGGTTGACCTCAACGCCTGGGCAGTCGATGCAGCGTGCTCGAAAAATCCCGGTCCTGTGGAATATCGCGGCGTCGACCTCATGAGCGGCGAAGAACTCTTCAGGGTAGGTCCGCTGCAGGGAGGCACCAACAATCTGGGCGAATTTCTTGCCATTGTCCATGCCCTGGCTCTCCAGGAAAAGATGGGCATAACGCGGCCGATCTATTCAGATTCGGTCTCAGGCATGGCCTGGGTAAGAAACCGCTGCATCCGCACAACCCTTACCGAGACAGCCGAGAATGCTCCGCTCTTCAATCTTCTCCGCCGTGGAATCCACTGGCTGAATACCCATACATGGAAATCCCGCATCATGAAATGGGATACTCCCCGCTGGGGTGAGATTCCGGCTGATTTCGGACGAAAATGATAAGATCAATTCTACTGGATACTTCTACAGGCGCATGCGCTTACGGCATCACGAGAATAGGAGAGATCCCGCGGGAAATCATGGAAGCCTATCGGTCATGGCTCGATGCAGGCTTCGCAGCCGGCATGGACTATATGGCCAATCATCTTCAGATTCGCCATAATCCGGAGTTATTGCTTCCGGGATCTAAAACCGTCATTTCCCTCGCCTTCCCTTATTCTCCGCGCCAATGGCGCGAAATTAGCCTCCCTGCCATCGCTTCGTATGCTTATGGAAGAGATTATCATGACGCGATCAGAAAGCGGCTTGCAGAGGCCGTAGAACGCTTGAAACGACTTTTTGAAGGGGAATATCGGATCTGCATAGATTCAGCTCCGGTTTTCGAGAGATATTGGGCTGAAAAATGCGGTATAGGACGCAGAGCCGACAACGGCTTGATTTCCGTCAGGGGATATGGCACCCGGATATTCCTTGCTGAAATCCTGTCTACTGCGGAGTTGCCGGAAGATAGCGTCACGCTGATGCCGGGTGCTGACTGCATTTCAAAAAATAATATTCAGTCATGCATTCACTGCGGAAAATGTCGCAGGGCATGTCCGGCGGGGGCCTTAAAAGAGGATTCTTCGGTAGATGCGAGAGTATGCCTGAGTTATCTGACAATAGAACATCGCGGAGATTGGGATGCGATAGGGGCGGAAGCTATGTCAACTCCCGCCGGACGGCTGACTCTATTCGGATGCGATATTTGCCAGAATGTCTGCCCGATGAATTCTCCTTTGAATAATTTCGTACCTCCGACAGAGATAGGGGAGTTCTCCCCATCCCATACACTTTTGACAATGAATGCCGAAGAAGCAAAAAAGATGACTCAGTCTGAGTTTTCAAAAGTATTTAAAGGCTCGGCCATCAAACGCACCAAACTCGCCGGATTCCTCCGCAACGCCGATAATCTGCGAAAATCGGCCGAAGACTCATCTCCGGCCGATTGCGTGTAGTTCTTTTTTAGAATTGGTAATGTGTGAAATGTCTAACTAAATAAATACTTTTTTCCTTCCGCGGCTCAGAGCCTGTTTACTAAGAAGTGTTAAAATTTCATTTTGATCGAATATCAACGATAAAACGCCCATCTTTTGGCCATTTTCGATCTTTTCATCAGTCGCGATGCCCGCATCGCTCCTTCTTCAAAAATCGAAACTGTCTCAAAATCTGTACATTTTCTCGTTAACATTCTTTAGTAAACCGGCTCTTAATCGTCGTAGTAATGTGCACAAGAGTTGATATATGCACGAAGGATCTTTTCAATAAAGTGCATCATAATCTCTAAAGTTTAGTAAGGCCGGTGGAAACGGCCGTAGTGAATAAATGTTGCCTTCGAGGGAAAAATGCACGTAGCATTCCGGAGCTGATAACGAGTGAAAAATTACCCCGGCGAGCGCAACTCTTTACGCTCTCATCCTCGATTTTGATAGAATTACAACGCAAAGTTAATAAAAAATGTTCAAAAATTATGTTTTACAACATATTTTTCTTCAATTTTTACCAAACTCTTCTTTTTATCATAATCTTACTGAATCCGCAGTATGCCGATATACAACAGTTTGTAGCGACACGATTCTTTGCATCCACGCTCATAACGGTCAGAGCAGATAGACTCTGACCGACCCTACGGGTAGCTTGCCGATCAGTTGCAACGGAATGTGTTCCGAGTCGGCCGATAGCCAGGCTTCTATATTGTCGCTCGATTTCTTGCGGCCTTCAGTCGTGAAGCTGAAAGTAATCTTGATGGCATCGCGTTGGGTGCCATTACGGAGTTTTATTCGCTCCTTGCCGACATAGCGGATAGTCAGCAACTCCACTTTCGAACCAGAAAAGATATTGGTTGAAAAGGTCTTTTTCTGTTCAAGGGCGCGATAATCAAGTGTTCGCAGCCAATAGAATACGCTCAGCATATCGTAAGCCTGCCCGGAGGCGGAAAAATTATTCTTACTACTGCTCTTCACACCTTTCTTGTCGATTTTAGTTCGGCTGACGGCTGCCGAGACCTTATTGCCACTGCGCGAATATGCTATATCATCCCGCCGATAGGAGCCTCCCTCATGAGATATCTTTGAATAGGAGATAGGAAAGAATCCGGTCTTGCTTACTGAGCAGAGCAGAGTATCGCGCACTTTAAATATCTTATCCGCCCAAGGCTTGGTTTTTGCCGTCAAGGTCAAATGATAGTTAGAGCCTTTACCTCGCAATGATAGCGTGGCGTCAGCCGCGTCCTTATGGACAAGGCCCCATTTATAGGTGATGACATAATGCAGCGTTTCGTCGGAAAATCCGGCGGCTGAGATCTTTGCGGGCCAAAGGGACGCAATAAAGATAGCTAATATCCCGGTCAGATAAGATATTGAGTATTTAAATCCTTTTCTATCCATAAAAATGCTATTTAAGTTTCGCAAGCGACCTTAAAAATGTAACAAGTAAAAGTTCGAAATAATATACTGATCCTACGTGGCTTCGATAATAAGCCCCGCATAGCGCGGGCTATGCGTTAGGCCCGTACGCTGACCGCATAGCGGGCGGCGGTGCGGGTATGAAAGATCCCGTAGCCTATCCACGCCCCGCACAGCGGGGCTATAAATAGAGAATCAGTCAATTTTTGACATATAAAAGTAGCAAAAGTAAAATTATTGGGATGAAAAAATATCATCCTCATCGAACTCAGGATAGGGTAGCGGCGTTATAAAGATGTAAGAACGATGAAAACGAGGCTTGCGCCCCTCCGGGCGGACAAAATCTCATAAAGAGGTAATAAATTCCGTCATAATCAAGTCCTCGAAAATATACATTGCTATAAGCGTTCTGAAAAAAGTTGTTATTGTTGTTTTAATTGAAGAATTCAGGCCGAAGCGATTTCGGCCTTTTTTCTTTTCCACCACATATCCTCGGAATTCCTTCGCCTCCCGATTTCCTAATTACACGATGCTCTCCAACTCCTTACACGACGCTCTGCTCCCTATTATAACTCTTTGTTGACATGCTCAACAAAGTGAAGATAAGAAAGAATCTGAATATCCTAAAACTTTGGCAATATCCTGTATTGACATTCCAAAATTTAGCATTTTCTTCACATTCTCACGCAACATGGAATGTTCGCCTTCTTTACGGCCCTCTTTACGGCCCTCTTTACGGCCTTCTTTACGGCCCTCTTTAAGACCCTCTTCGTGTTGGAGCTGACCATAATATTCCATCCCCGCTCTATCTTCTTCGAGTTTCATGCGGGATTCACTGTATTTTACTACTTCTTCATTTACCATGTGGCTTATATCGGCTGCATCGAAGAGCTCGTCAAACATCGGATAATCTTTCGGCTTCTCTTTCATTTTCTCCATATTTTTTGTTAAAAACAAACACCTTTCCAAATCAGTTTCACATTCATCAAGATTATTATACTTTAACGATGTCAGATCAAGAAACACTAAGAGCCGGTTTACTAAAGAATGTTAACGAGAAACTGCACAGATTTTGAGGCAGTTTCGATTTTTGAAGAAGGAGCGATGTGGGCATCGCGACTGATGAAAAGAGCGAAAATGGCCAAAATATGGGCGTTTTATCGTTGATATTCTATCAAAATGATATTTTAACAGTTCTTAGTAAACAGGCTCTAAGTTCATTTTATCAGAGAATGGCTGATGTGAATCTTCATCCATCAAAGTCACTCTTCTCATCACCTTTGGCGTATGGCCTAAAAGATGAAAATCCATAAGGTATATACCATAAACTTTGGAAAAAGAGTATTTTTTACCCCTTATTATCTGATTCAGTATAGCATGAGTACAATATGCTATCGCACGATCAGAAAAAGTAGGTTGAATAGTGCGCTGCATCTCGACTATGACGTGCGACCCATCTGATGTCGTGCAATAAATATCAAATACGACCCGCTTATGATCTTCTCGGAAAGGTAATTGCTCCTTATCGAGATACTCAATATCTGTGATTTTCTCTTTTCCTTCAAGAGCGGCATTGAGCAATGTGATAAGATTATTCTTGTGCTCAGGTGACCCATATACCTTTTTGAAAGCATAGTCGGTCATCAGATTCATATAGCGAGGGAACTCACCCATAATATAGTTTTTAGGTTTTCAATTGCGAATATAATACAAATAAGGCAAATAAACAAAACTCATAGAATTGATTACACAATTATTCCCATGAATTATATCAACTTGGTCTTAGGGGTTGCATATCGATTATGCTATATGATCTCGCATGCGACCAGTACATTCTTTAGTAAACTGGCCCTTACTCCTATGAATAACAATTCTATTAATCATGATTCATGCAACATCTTATCCTTCGAAAGTGTCTTTCGGTAATGGTGCTCCTATGCACATGCTTATGTTGTGTAAGCTTGCAGGCACAGGTAACTCATTCCGTACATTTCAGTGAATCAGAGTATGAATTCGATACTCTACCATATTCTTAGACCCCCTTATCTAATATTCTAACACTTCCCTCGTAACTTAGTCCAATAGTTACGAGGGAAGTTGGCGTTTATGAGCATGGCACACGCAGAAAGAGGACTTCGCAAGCAAAATTTGAGTAATCTGCAATAATATTCATGAGAAATAACGGTTTTTAAGAAAATTTCTGTAAATTTGCACCTACATCTCCTGAATAGTAAAAACTCAACCGACTCCATTATATGCTGACCTTATTATCGAGTACCTGCCACACTCATCATCTTACCCGACTCCGAAACTTTCTGCTTCGGCGACTACGGCGATTACGCCTTCCGGCCGCAGGATTCTGGCTGCTGGTCTTCCTTTGCCTGATGACCGGCCTCGCTTCATGTTCTGATCGGAAGAGGGTCAAGATCGGAGTCTCCCAATGCAGTTACGACGATTGGCGCATGAAACTCAACGAAGAGATGTATCGCGAGTCGCTTCTTCATGAAAATCTTGATCTTGAGATTCGGTCAGCCTATGATGATCCCAACCGTCAGGTTGAGGATATCCGCCATTTCATTGATGAAAAGGTAGACGTCATTATCGCCTCCCCTCAGAATCTCGACAATCTCAACGATATACTCAAGGAAGCCCGGGCGAAAGGGATCAAGGTCATTGACTTCGACAGAATGCCGTCGGAAAAATGCTATGATATCTTCGTCGGAGCCGACAACGTCCAGTTAGGCCGATCGGCAGGGGAGTACCTCCTCAAGCATCTCCCACGCGGAGCAAAATTCCTCGAGATCAAAGGCCTGGCAAGTTCAACACCCGCAGGCGAACGAAGCCAGGGTTTCCATAACGCCCTCGATGAAGATTCAGAGGCAGTCTTCGTAGCGTCGGCGGAAGGAAGATGGAACGCTGCCGATGCCGAACATGCCGCCGACTCTCTACTTAGACTATACCCCGATATCGATGCCATCTTCGCCCACAACGACCGCATGGCTCTCGGGGCATCCGAAGCTGCACGCAAATTAGGACGGGACTCTATTTTGATAGCGGGCATAGACGCCGTTGCAGAGACGGGTATACGCGGCGTAGCGGATAAAAAGATCGATGTCACATTCATGTATCCTACCGCGGGAAAAGAATTGATCGACCTCGGACTCAAGGCTGCCGGCGGAGCCACACTGAACGATAAGTTTATTCTGACATCAATCCAGCCTATCGACGACTCCAACGCCGCTATCCTCCTTGAACTATCTCAATCTATCGACGACGAGAAAGTCAAGGTCGGATACCTCAAAAATCGCGTTGATGAATTCGCTACCCGCCAGAGTGTCCAGATTACGGTAATAGCAGTCATCCTGCTCTTCACCCTCGCTCTTGCCACAGCGCTCTTCTACGTCATAAAAGCATATTGGCAACGCAAACGCGCTCAAGAGAAACTCGAGAAGATGAATGAGCGTCTGAATGAGGCGACAGCCTCCAAACTCACATTCTTCACCAATGTCTCCCATGATCTGCGGACTCCCCTCACGCTCATAGCCGAGCCCTTGGCGACTCTGACCTCAGCTCCGAATCTGACTCCTGAGCAACACACGCTCGCATCGCTCGCGCAAAAGAACGTGATGATTCTCAGGAGGCTTATCAATCAGATCCTCGATTTCCGCAAATTTGAGAACGGAAAGCTTGAACTGAATCTCAGTGAAGTCGATATTCGCGAGCTGATTACGGAATGGGCAGATGCGTTTCGCGCTCTCGCACGAAAGCGCCATATTGATTTCTCGATAAGTTTCGCAGACCAGACTCCGACTTCCATGGCCGTCGATTCGGAAAAATTAGAACGCATTTTCTTCAATCTGCTCAGCAATGCATTCAAGTTCACCCCCGACAATGGCCGGATCGCAATCGACGTCGGAGGAAACGCCGACAAGCTTGCTATAAGCATCTCCGACTCCGGGAAGGGCATTCCCCAGAAGGAACTTCCCCGCATATTTGAGAGATTCTATCAGGCCGACCGCGTTACTCCTTACGGGTCGGGAATCGGGCTTGCTCTGGTCAAGGCCTTCACCGAACTCCATGCAGGCTCTATAGGTGTCACCTCTGTCCTTGGAAAAGGATCTACATTCCGGGTTGAAATCCCTGTCAGACATATTCAGGTGCCAGATAATCCCGCAGAAATCAATCCCGCCGATGTCAAGTCCTATCCGTATCCGGCGCAGGATGATACCCGGACGATGGCAGAAGAAGTCACTCTTGAACTCGCTGATGTTAGCGATGAATCTTCTTCATTACCTGAAGTTTCTGAAGATAATCCTACCGTACTTATAATCGACGACAATCCGGATATCCGGGTTCTTCTACGCCATCTTCTGGCAGGAAACTACACAATCCTGGAGGCCTCCGACGGCAAGCAGGGGATACGCATAGCCTCCAAATACATTCCCGACCTCATTATATGCGACATGATGATGCCGGAGATGGATGGACTGGAGTGTTGCAGGAGATTAAAGGATGAAGTATCGACGAGCCATATCCCCGTGCTTATGCTGACGGCATGCCGCCTCGACGAGCAGCGCGCGGAAGCCTACGAAGCCGGAGCCGACGGTTTCATCTCGAAGCCCTTCAATAAGGATGTGTTGCTCGCCCGCTGCGCTTCCCTTATCGCCAACCGCCGCCGACTGGCATCTTCCGACCTCATGACGAAAAAATCACCCCTCACTAAGGAATCGGAAGAAAAGAAGACTGCTGCTAAGGCTAAAGCGAGCAACGCCTCGAAGAATGCTTCTAAAAGTGTACGGAGAGGCGACCCGATGGTGATTGAGAATGAATTCTATCAGAGATTCCTGGAAATAGTAGATAAAGAACTCGGCAATCCCGACATTTCCATCGAAGAGATAGGATCACGCCTGGGACTGAGTCGAGTGCAATTCTACCGGAAGATAAAGGCCATCACGAATTTCTCACCCGTAGAGCTCATCAGGATGCGGCGCCTCAAAGAAGCCTATCGGCTGCTGACTTCATCGGAGACTACGGTAGCGGAAGTAGCATATTCCGTAGGATTCTCCTCCCCGGGCTACTTTGCCAAATGCTTCAGGGAGCAATACGATGAGCTCCCTGCTGACTTGCAGCGACGCACTTCGAAACTTAAGTAATTTGTTGCATTGAATGGTAAAAATGTTGCGATGATTCAAAATTATGAGTCACCGCAACATTTATATATATAAGCAAATAAGGGATTTACTAACTTTGCCAGTGAATTTCGAGCTTATCGCAACTCCCCCTATGACTCGAAACCGACAGAAAATTCATAAATCTTAAAATAAAATTTATCATGAAAAGTCTTGTTTGCGGACTGATGTTATCTCTGATACCCGGCATGGTTTCGGCCTCAGAGATAATAAAAGTCGAGCATATTTCTCCGAGCAATTCTCTCATCAGAGTCAATGCAGATCAGGGGGAATATATCCTGCTTCCCGTTCAAGAGGGCGCTCCGATGTCGCATATCCGCGTGCTGGCCGACGGCCGGCTGGATGAAACCCTCAACATTATGCTCGCTGAAAACAAAATCGACTATTTTGTCCCTCTGAAACTCAAGGGTCGCGATGGGGATAATGTCCTTCTTGATATCCGCTGCGACGCCGGGCGCTCCTCAATGCGCGATGCCAAGGATGGCATATGGACCAAAGAGATTATCGTCTCTGACGAATTTGACACTACCAACCGCGAGAAATATCGTCCGCTTTATCATCATACTCCCCTCTACGGCTGGATGAATGATCCTAATGGAATGGTCTATAAGGATGGAGTATGGCATCTCTCATATCAGTGGAATCCTTATGGATCCAAATGGGAGAATATGACTTGGGGACATTCCACATCAAAAGACCTGATTCACTGGGAATCCCACCAACCAAGCGTCGACAGAGACGCATTAGGAGCTATATTCAGCGGCTCGGCTGCTATCGACAAGACTAACTCTACGGGATTCGGCGAGAATTCAATCGTAGCGATGTATACTTCGGCCGACGCATCCCAGACGCAGTCGCTCGCTCATTCTTCCGACGGCGGCTACACATTCGAAAAATATCCCGGCAATCCCGTGATAGCCTACGACCGCGAAAGCCGCGACCCCAATTTCTTCCGGGATGAGGCCAATAATCGCTGGGTGCTTCTGCTCGCTTCTGCCCTCGACCATGAAATGCTGATCTTCACATCTCCCGATATGAAGACATGGACTCTCGAAAGCAAGTTCGGCCGCGGTTATGGCTCGCAGGATGGAGTCTGGGAATGTCCTGACCTCATGGAACTCCCGGTCTATAAGTTGAACGGAGAGCCGACAGGAAAGAAAAAATGGGTGCTTATCTGCAATATCAACCCCGGCGGACCTTTCGGCGGATCGGCCGCTCAATATTTTGTCGGCGACTTCGACGGCAAGACTTTCACTTCCGAGAGCGCTCCGGAAGTGACGAAATGGATCGACTACGGCAAAGATTATTATGCAGCCGTATCATTCTCCGATGCCCCCGACAATCGCCACACGATTATCGGCTGGATGTCTAACTGGCAATATGCCAACGACGTCCCGACCAAGCAGTTCCGTTCGGCCAACTCCCTGCCCCGCGATCTATCCCTATTCGAAGGTCGCGAAGGTCAGACCTATCTTGCATCAGTCCCCTCGCCCGAAGTAGACCTGATTCGCGGAAAAGCCATCAAATATGGCAAGTCCGGCCTCAGCAAAAAAGGCAAGAACTATATGCTGCCTGCCCAAAACGATGGCGTCTGCGAGATAGTAATATCGGTAGAGCCTAAAGATGAGAATCCGGTTGAAATCAAACTTTCCAACAAGGCCGGTGAAAATGTAGTCATGACGATCGACCCCAAAGCCGACACCTTCTCGATGGATCGCACCAAATCCGGTCTGACGGACTTCTCCGAACATTTCCCCTGCGTCACTACAGCACCCGCTTACAGTGCCGACACTAAGAAATATGATATCCGCATCTTTATCGACCGCTCAAGCATCGAGGCTTTCTCCTCCGACGGTCATTTCGCGATGACCAACCTTGTCTTCCCCAACTCTCCCTATACGACTCTTACCGTCAGCTCTCCGGCCTCCGGCAAGATCAACGACCTCAAAATCTACCCCGTAAAATATTAATTCAGATAATTATATCTCATGGAAACTCAAATAAAAGCATCTTCGCGGCCTAATACGCTGATGCGCCTCGTGCCCGTCATGCTCTGCTTCTTCTCGATGGGATTTGTAGATCTCGTCGGATCGGCCACTAACTTTGTGAAGGAGGATCTCCATCTCTCTTCGGCCCAGGCGGGATTCATCCCCTCGCTCGTATTCTTCTGGTTTCTGATCTTCTCAGTCCCGACCGGAATTCTAATGAATAAGATCGGCCGCAAGAAGACCGTGATGTTCTCTCTGATCCTCACTCTGGTATCCCTCATCATCCCTATCTTCCATGCGGGATATTACACTATGCTCGTGGCCTTCTCTCTCCTTGGCATAGGCAACGCGGTGATGCAGACCTCCTTGAATCCCCTCGTATCCGGATTGATCAATCCTTCACGCCTGGCCTCAACCCTTACTTTCGGACAATTCGTGAAGGCTCTCGCCTCTCTGGCCGCTCCCTATCTGATGTCGTTCGGCGCGCTGGCCATGATGCCGACCCTCGGACTCGGCTGGAGAGTACTCTTCCCGATCTTTGCCGCGATGTGCGTCCTTTCCGTCGCGGCTCTCGGAGCCACTCCTATTGAGGAGGAGCGCCCCGACAAGGTGACCGGTGTTAAAGAATGTGTCGTTCTGCTCCGCATCCCCTTCGTGCTTCTCTGCTTTATCGGCATAATGTGTCATGTCGGCATCGACGTCGGGACCAACACATTTGCTCCCCAGATTCTCAACGAGCGCTTCAATATGAGCGTTGAGGATGCAGTAATCGGCACTCAGATCTACTTCTACTTCCGTCTTGGCGGATGTCTGCTCGGATCATATATCCTTGCCAAGATGTCGGCCCGACTATTCTTCGGATTCAGCGTCATCTGCATGTTCCTTGGCATGATCGGACTCTTCATCTCTTCCTCGCAGGCCCTGGTCCTCGTAGCCATCGCGCTGATCGGCTTCGGCAACTCCAATATCTTCAGCATTATCTTCGCGCAGGCTCTCAATCGCCAGCCGAATGAAAAGAATGAGGTCTCCGGCCTGATGATCATGGGTCTTTTCGGAGGCACTGTCTTCCCCCTCTGCATGGGTTTCGCCCAGGATGGATTCGGAGTAGCCGGCGCAATCGCGGTAATGACTGTCGGCGTCCTTTATCTTGCTTTCTATCTTACTAAAATCAAACCGGCTCCCCGCGGTTAATCATAATCTAAAATCATAAAACTCATAATAGCAATGAATAATAAGACTAACGAAATCAATATGGTCGTAGGCATGGGCGAAGCCCTATGGGACGTCCTCCCCGAAGGAAAGAAAATCGGCGGCGCACCCGCTAATTTCGCCTATCATGTCTCTCAATTCGGACTTCCGAGCTGCGTAGTCAGCGCAGTTGGCGAAGATCCTCTGGGCGATGAGATAATATCCAACTTCCGCCAGAAGGATCTCAATTACAAGCTTGCCGCAGTGCCCTATCCGACAGGCACGGTGCAGGTAGAACTCGACTCGGAAGGGATTCCGATGTATGACATCAAGGAGAATGTAGCCTGGGACAATATCCCCTTCACTGCTGAACTCGACGAACTCGCGGCGCGCACTAAGGCCGTATGCTTCGGTTCGCTCGCCCAGCGCAACGTAGTGTCGCGCCTGACTATGCAGAGATTCCTCGATGCGATGCCGGAGACTCCCGACTCGCTCATAGTATTCGACGTCAATCTCCGCCAGGGATTCTATACCAAGGAAGTGCTGACAGAATCTATGGAGCGTTGCAATGTCCTCAAGATCAACGATGAGGAACTCGTCGCCCTGAGCCGCATGTTTGGCTATCCCGGCATCGACCTTCAGGATAAATGCTGGATTCTCTTAGGAAAGTATAATCTGAAGATGCTCATCCTTACTTGCGGCATCAACGGCAGCTATGTCTTCACTCCCGGCAACGTCTCTTTCCAGCCGACTCCGAAGGTTGAAGTCGCCGACACTGTAGGCGCCGGCGACAGCTTTACGGCCGCCTTCATCTCTTCCATTCTGAAAGGAAAGGATGTCAAAGAGGCTCATCGACTCGCTGTGGAGACCTCGGCCTTCGTCTGCACCCAGCAGGGCGCAATGCCGATCCTTCCCTCGGAGATCACAGAGTCATAACCGATCGATATCTATCCCCGGCGGCCCCGTTGCTCTTTTGTATTCGCAGAAGGTTTCTACAGGTCTATATATCTCGCGGAGCCGCCGGGATCTATTTATCCGAGCCGGGATTTCAGAAATGTTTCCTTGAATCAAATTTTTGTTTCATTGCATGAAATCTGACATTCTCTGACACAAATTTGCAACAACCCAATTAGACTAACATCCTAATTTTGCATGCGAAAAGCTCAAATCAGCCTTTAAGAGCCAGTTTACTAAAGAATGTTATCAAAATGAAATTTTAACAGTTCTTAGTAAACGGGGTCTAAACTCTGATTGGAATTTATTTCTGCAATTTTCATCACAATTATCAATAACCATGATTCGACAAACTCTAATTCTTGCAGCAGCTGCCGCCGCTTTTACAGTTCAGGCGCAGAATATCACGGTGCAAGGAACAGTCATTTCCCAAGTCGACGAGGAACCTCTGATCGGCGCGACGGTCATCAGCGCTGATAAGTCAAGCAACGGCACAGCCACGGACCTCGACGGCAAGTTCTCAATCACGGTGCCGAAAGGGAGCAAACTCATCATCTCCTATGTAGGCTATGAGTCGCGCACTCTGACTGCGACTCCCGACATGACGGTATATCTTACCGAAAACAATGCAGTTCTCGACGAACTGGTCGTAGTAGGCTATCAGACCGTCAAGAAAGCCGACCTGACAGGCGCAGTATCCGTAATGGATATGAAAGAGCCTCTGAGTGAAAATTCCGGCAACATCATGAACTCTATGGCCGGCAAGCTCCCGGGCGTAAATGTAGTCCCCGACGCTGCCCCGGGGGGCACCGGATCGATCCGCGTCCGCGGTATGTCGACAGCCAACTCCTCCAATGATCCTCTCTATATCATCGATGGCGTCCCGACCGACAACATCAACTGCATCAATCCCTCGGATATCGAATCAATGCAGGTGCTGAAGGATGCCGCTTCCGCTTCCATCTATGGTTCGCGTGCGGCCAACGGCGTTGTCATCATCACTACGAAACACGGCAAGGGCGACCGCCTGAACGTCAACATCAACTATGCGGTATCCGCCCAGACAATTGCAAAACGCTATAAAGTAATGGACGCCAACCAGTGGGGTCAGGCATATTGGGCAGCCGCCAAGAATTCCGGAATCACTCCTTCACATATCCTTTACGGAGATGGGCCGGTCCCGGTGCTTCAGCAATTTGCCGACGGCAATCCCAACTTCCCCCTGACAAGCACGAACTGGCAGGATGAGGTCTACCACACTGCATGGACCAACAATCTGACGGCCTCCGTCTCCAACAATACCGACAAGAGCTCGACTCTTTTCTCTCTCAACTATATCAATCAGAACGGTAACATCATCGACACGTTCTACGAGCGCTTCTCCGGCCGCGTAAACTCCCGCTTCAAAATCAACAAATACGTTTCCGTAGGCGAGAATCTTCTGGTTGCCCGCTGGAGCAACCGCGGTATGGACGTAGCCGGCGACCGAGGCATCCCCTTCACCGCCCTTTCGCAGATGCCCGCTCTTCCCGTCCGCGGCCTCGACGGAGCCTGGGCCAATCCGATGACCCTCATCAAGAGTGACCTCGCCAATCCGGTGCAGCTCATCTCCAACGCAGCCGACAATTCTTCAGTTTCATGGCGTATTCTTGGCAATGCTTTCATCGAAGTGACTCCCATCGAAGGCCTCCTGCTCAAGTCTAACATCGGCATCGAACACTCCCAGTATCTCAATCATAACCTCGGCCGCCGCGTCAATCCCAATGACGAAAACTCCGTCACTGAAGACTACGGACAGGGAGATACGTGGACTTGGACAAACACTGCCAACTATTACAAGACTTTCAATGACGTCCATAACCTCAACGTACTTATCGGCACTGAAGCCATCGGCTACACTTTCAAAGGTCTGAGCGCTTCACGCACAGGCTACGCTTTCGAAGACGCCGACTACATGCAGATCGATGCCGGCACCGGCACACGCAACAATGGCGGCAACAAGACCCAGTGGGCCGTATTCTCTCTCTTCGGAAAGGTTGACTATAACTTCGCCGACCGCTATCTGGCTTCATTCACTATCCGCCGCGATGAAAACTCCCGATTCGCCAAAGGCCACCGCGCAGGCGCTTTCCCGGCATTCTCTCTGGCATGGCGCCCCACAAAAGAGAACTTCTTCCCGACCAACAATGTACTGAGCGATCTTAAGATCCGCTACTCCTGGGGTCAGAACGGTAACGCCAATATCCCGGCTCTCTATCCCGCTTACTCCACTTATATCTTCAATACAGGTAACGGCGCCTACGACATCGCCGGCACCAACTCTTCCACTACTTCCGGCATCACTCTCGCCGCTACCGGCAATCCCGATCTGAAATGGGAGACCACTACCCAGAACAATATCGGCATCGACTTCCTCTTCTTCAACGGCGCGCTCAACCTCTCTGCCGATTACTACATCAAGAAGACAACCAACATGCTCACGATTCCGCCGGCGCTCAGCGTGGCAGGCGAGAATGCTGCGACATGGCTCAATACCGGCTCGATGCGCAATAATGGTTGGGAAATCACTCTGGGCTACAGCTCCCCGATGTATGGCGACTTCTCATGGAACGGTTCTATCAATATTTCCCAGTATAAGAATAAACTTCTTAACCTCAACAGCCGTCAGGAATTCATCGGAGGCAATCAGCGTCTCGTGCCCGGCCAGCCGATGGGCATCTACTACGGTTATGTCTGCGACGGCATCTTCCAGAGCGTTGAAGAGGTGGCCAACCACGCCAACCAGCCCGGCGCAGCTCCGGGACGCCTGATGTACCGCGACCTCAACGGCGACGGACAGATCACTGACGCCGACCGCTGCTTCATCGGCGATCCCAACCCGGACCTCTCGATGGGTATCAACCTCAACTTCAAATATAAGGCATTCTCTCTGGATATGTTCTTCGCGGGCGACTTCGGATTCGACATCCAGAACAGCATGAAGGGTCAGCTCTACAGCTTCGGCCGCGCTAACACCAACACTAACCACGCCGCCGATATCCTCAATGCCTGGACTCCGGAAAATACCAACACTGACATCCCGGCCCTGTCGCTGACCGATGCCAACAATGAGGCCCGCTTCTCTACTTACTACGTGCAGGACGGCTCTTACATGAAGATGAAATATCTCAAACTCTCCTACACTCTCCCGCAGCACATCACACGCAAGTTCGCTTGCGAGAACTTCAATGTCTACGCTCAGATTGAGAACGTCTTCACAATGACAAAGTATAAAGGCCTCGATCCGGAGATTCTGCCCGGCGAATTCGGCGCACGTATCGACAACGGCGCTTACCCCCGCCCGCGTACATTCACATTCGGTGTTAACCTCCAATTCTAACCTATAGCCATGAAGATTATTAATAAATCCATAAAGATCTCCCTGCTTTCAATGACTGTCGCAGCCGCAGGCCTCTCCTTCTCTTCCTGCTCCGACATGCTCGACACGGTTCCCCAGGGATCATTCACATCTGCTCAGATTGGCGACGATGAAGCTGCCGATCTCATGAACTCGGCCTACGCGACTCTGCTCTGCCATTATTTCGGCAACAACGAGTCATTTGCCGGTCCGATCAATAACTGGGTATTCGATATCCGCTCCGACGACGCGCAGAAGGGTGGAGGCGAACTCGGCTATGAAGTGTATATGCATGAGTTCTCGCTGGGCAATGTCCAGAGCGATAACCCGATCCTTAACTTCAAATGGCGCAACGACTATTTCTCAATCTCCCGCTGCAACACTGCTATCCGCGCCCTCATGGCCTCCTCAAATCTTTCGGAAGCGAACCGCAAGGCCTACATCGCCGAGATGAAGACTCTCCGCGCCTACTATTACTTCGATCTCTACCGCATCTTCAAAAAATTCCCTTATTTCGATGAGAATGTGACCGATCCCTCCTCAGTAAGCGCCAGTCAATATTCCCGCGAGCAAATCATGGGATTCATCAAGAGCGATCTCAAGCAGGCTTATGATGACAATGTAGCCAATCAGGCTGAACCCGGCCGCTTCAATAAATACGTAGCAGCCGCTATTCTGGCTAAAGTAGCGCTTTTTGACCATGATTTCGCTACCGCGGAAGAATACGCTGACTATGTCATCACTTCAGGCAAATATGACCTCTATCCCAACTTCCTCGACATCTCCAAGCCTGAGATGAACAATATGTATGAGTCTGTAATGGCGGTGCAGTTCTCCTCTGCCAACTCGCCCGAGCAGTATAACTTCAACAACTGTCTGAACTGCACTGTCTCCGAGGGTGACGTCTACGGCAACGGCGACGACTTCTATCTCGGCTCGCAGGACCTCGTCAACGCTTTCCGCACCGACGAATCAGGCCTTCCCTATCTCGATGCTTCAAAAGCTCCCTCCGAGAATCTCGACCATGCCGATTATGCAGGTAATGTCGATCCCCGCGTCGACTTCACTTTCGGCCGAATCGGAATGCCCTGGAGAGGTCTTGAATATAACGAGAAATGGTGTCGCAATCTCAACAATTACAGTCAGTTCTCCGGCAAGAAGCCTTATCCGGCACCCAATTCTCCTTATGTGCAGGTCGGCATCGTGCCCTGGGGCGCAAGTTCGCTCAACTATATCATCATCCGCTACGCCGACGTGCTTCTTATGAAGGCTGAGGCTCTCATCGAGCAGAACAAGAATCTGGAAGAGGCCCGCAACCTCATCAACAGAGTCCGCGCAAAGGCGGCCCGCTCGGTCAATCCTTCCTACTCGCCGGTAGACTGCAACCCGATGATCGCTACATATCTCATACGCGAATATGGCGCGGCAGGATGGACTCAGGACTACGCCCGCAAGGCTGTCCGCATGGAACGCCGTCTTGAACTCGCCATGGAGGGCCACAGATGGTTTGACCTCGTGCGCTGGGGAGAAGCAGTCAACACTGTCAATGCCTACTACGCTAAAGAAAAGAGCCTCTATCCCTATCTCTCCAACGGCCACCTCAGCGAATCCGACATCTACTGCCCGATTCCTCTCGAACAGGCCGATAACGCAGGCGATCTTTATAAATAATCATCCTTCTTCAAGAGTAAAATTAGTAATTTTCTTCAGGAATCCGGTAATCCTGCCGGATTCCTGAGAAAATCAAAACTCAAACCGAAATGAAATTCAATAAAATAATATATGCTGCCGCCGGCCTGCTTCTGATGACGGCTGCCTCGGCTTGCTCGGAATATACTCCGAACGGTTATATAGAAAGCCCGGAACTTCCGACCGTGACCTCTCTTGAATACACTATCGGAGGCGAGGCTCACCACGATATCAATATCTCATGGACTCTCCCGGCCGATAAAGAAATCACCGGATGCATCCTCTATCGCGATGCTAAAGAGCTTCAGACTTTCGATCTCAACACTACACGCAATTACTCCTACACTGCTCTCGGAACTCCTCTGGGCCAAGAAGTAGTCTACACAGTGAAGGTCACTTATGACAACGGATATATCTCTACCGGCCGCTCCGTTGCAGTCACTCTTCCGACAGAAGATTTCGCCGGAGTCAGCGATCTGAAAAAGAATGTCAGCGGCCGCTCCGTCACTCTCGACTGGAAACTCCCGACCCAGCAGTTCCTGACAGGCGTCAGAATCGTGACTAACGGCGACACTGACAAGGCTATCCTCCTCCCGGCTGACGCTACTTCATATACTCTCAAGGCTCAGCCTATGGAGACTCCGCTCGAATACTCTGTAGAGGCAGTCTATGACACTTATTACTATTCCCCCTCTCAGAACGTAGAAGTCACCATCCCCTACATGGAGCCCAAAATGCTCTTCCTCCTTCCTGCCGATGCCGCTACCGCATCCGATCTATCTGACGATGATGAGAAGGCTGCAGCTGCATGGTTCGCCAAGCAGAAGAATGCAGAATTCATCCACCCCGCGGATATCGCCAACTATGATCCGGCCGTCTACTCGGTAATGTGGATCATGGTAGACCGCGTCGGACTCCCCATGGGATGGCAGAATCTCCCGGGCGACTTCGCTACTTCCGCTACAATCGATGCCCTTAAGGATTATTCCGCCAACGGAGGCAGCCTCTATCTTTCGAACATGGCTACTCAGCTGACAGTGCCTTTAGGAATAGTACCCGAAAATATGGCTCCGACCGTCTACGGCAATGGCGAAGGAGGCTCAGGCGATGACGTATGGGTAATCAATCCCTATCTCGGATGGGACTTCCGCAATGGCGCCGATCAGGGATTCTATGACCGTACTCTCCATGACGTCTATAAAGGGCTGACACTCGAAGATCCCAACGGCTACGGCTATATGACTCTTCCCCTTATCGGCCCGGGCCAGCGTGAAGACCACAACTGCATGTGGGATTGCAATATCTACGGCCGCGGCTCTTATCCCGACGTAATCCGCAACTTCGAGGTGACTACCAACTCTCTGGTGCTCGCCACCTGGGGCCATGTACGCGACCACTGCGTTGCCGGCCTCGTAGACTTCTACAGTAGCCCGACCCATGGCCGCTGCGTAGCCAACGGTCTGGCCGCCTACGAATGGAACCAGAACTCCGGCGCCAATCCCTATCAGAAAAATGTAGAGAAACTTACCGAAAATATCCTTAACTATCTTAAGTAAAGTCTTCTCTGATAATAATTTCTGATAGAATATCGTTTATATCCGCAGAAGAACATTCTTAATATCCGTTCTTCTGCGGATATTTCTAATAAAAATCGAACCTATCCAATCATGATAAATTCTACAAAATATATCGTCGCTTCATCCTTCATAGGCCTCGCGATGTCATTATACTCAGTTATCCCGGCCGCGGCAAAGAATATGGTCCACATTCCGATGAATGTAAAATCAGGCAAAGTGACTGACGTCATCAATGGGCGCGACGGAGAGATTCATGGACGCTTCGCGCCGGAGGAGGTAGCCGGCGCTATCGGTCGCGCGGTGATGTTTGACGGCTATTCATCCTATATCGATGTCCCTTTTCAAAATCTTTTTCCAGGGAATTCTCCCGATATGACCTTTTCGCTCTGGATGGCCGTGCCGTGCTATCCTATCGTGGAGATTGATGTCAATACTCAGAAACGCGCCACTATAGTTTCCTGCCTCGATTCTGAGGCCAAGAAAGGCTTCGGACTCTATCTCGGCATCGACGGAAGGGTTGAGTTCAGTATGTACAACGGGGGATGGCTCAACTCCGTTGTATCTAATAAAGCCATCAATCCTTATGAATGGAATAACGTAGCTGCCGTCCTCGACAGCTCCTCCCGCATGCTGACTCTCTATATCAACGGAGAATCCGTCGGCTCTACCCGCTGCAACGGAGTCGCGGAGCAGATGGATGGAGTCCTTCGCTTCGGCCATGGCCCGGAGGATAAAAAATCAGGATTATTCAATCTTATGGCCTTCAACGGAATCATTGACGAAGTCACTATTTCCGATGAAGCTATCAATCCTGAAACCCTTAAGAAGCTGAAGGCCGAGAATGCCTGCGATCTTTCCATTCCCGCTTCCCGGTTTGAGCATCAGGCTCAGCGTCCCCGATTCCACGGCATGCCCGGCGCGGCATGGACAAATGAAAGCCATGGCCTGACAAAAGCTCCCGACGGCCGCTATCATGTCTTCTTCCAGAAGAATGCCAATGGCCCATATATGGCCCGTCTGCACTGGGGACATATCTCCAGCCCAAATCTTTTCGACTGGCGCGAGGAGAAGATCGCTTTCGCTCCCGGTGAAAGTTATGACTTCAAGGGGTGCTGGAGCGGATGCGTATTTACCGACGACGAACTGACCGGCGGCCTCCCGGCCGCTATCTATACCGGTGTTGACTACGGAAAAGCATCCATAGATTTCGCCTCGCCGGATGATAATTCCTTGATAAATTGGACAAAGTCTACCCAGAATCCCCTTATCAGCGGCCGACCTCAGGGATTGTCGGATGATTTCCGCGATCCATATTTCTTCCGCAATGGGGATAAAGCCTATATAATCGTCGGCACGTCAAAGGACAATAAGGGCGCTGCCACCCTCCATCGCTATGAAAATGGACGCTGGACCAACGACGGATCCATCTTCTTCTCTTCCAGCAACGCTTCGATGTCAGGACGCTTCTGGGAAATGCCTAACTTGACCAGGATGGCAAATGGGAAATGGCTGTTCACTGCTACTCCACTCGACATGACAGGAGGCGTAAGAACTCTATATTGGACCGGCGACATAAACGCCGACGGCACTTTCGCACCCGACACAAATTCCGCATGGCCCCGTCAGGTTGAACTTATAAGCAAGGACGGATATGGACTCCTTTCCCCCACTATCTATCAGGAAAACGGCAAGACTATCGCGCTCGGAATCGTCCCCGACAAGCTTCCCGGAAGCATAAACTATGATCTCGGGTGGGCACATTGCTATTCTCTTCCGCGCGAATGGAGCATCGATTCAAAGGGGAATCTCAGCCAGCGTCCTTACGAAGGACTGAAGGAGATGCGTTCGGACGTGAAAATCAGCAAAGATAATTTCACACTGACCGGCAGTCAAAGCATGAACCCGGTTGAGGGTTATCAGGCCGAGTTGCTTATGACGGCAGAGGCAGGCAATTCAGAAATAGGATTCAATATCTTCAAGGGTTCAACCGGCGAAGGAAAGGTGAGCATCGATTGCAGCACATCGCGTCTTAAGGTAGACTTCACGTCTCTCAGCCGCTATCATAATGATGACCATTCCTACGCCGGAATATATTCCTGCAATCTTCCCGAGCAACTGAAGAAAGGGGAAGACGTGACGCTCAACGTATTCATCGACGGCTCTGTTCTCGATATATTCGTCAACAACCGCTGGGCTACCAGTATCCGTGTATTCCCGACCGGGGATGATGCGACCGGCATAGAGGCTTTTGCAACCGCTCCGGCCAACATCAAATCACTTCAGGGTTGGACTCTGGCATCAGCAAATCCTACAGGTGTAGGCATGATAGAGTCCGGATCGGGAGAGGAGCAGAATGATATTGCAGCCCTCTGCTCACTCGACGGACAGATAATCCTCAATAATGCCGACCAAGACGGCGTGCGCCAACTCCTCCCTTCGCTCCCGGCAGGCATCTATCTCCACGGCTCCCGCAAATTCATCGTCCGCTGACATTTCCCGGCAATTCAGCATGATTAATCTAAATGATTAAACCCCGCAGAGCGTGGCTATACGTTAGGCCCGCATCGCCGCCCGCGTTACGGGCAGCGATGCGGGTTTAATGATAATATAATGAATATGCCCCGCAGAGCGGGGCTATATACTCGGGGATTTTTTGTCTTTCTGTAAATTTTTCGTAAATTCGCAAAATAACTCTTAAAAAATAACGCCTATGAAGATTTTTACCAATTCCCGATTATGGATGATGCTGTCGGCTTTGCTTACCATATTCTCCGGATATTCCGCTACCGAGATGATTGAATCGGGCGGACTGAATTACAAGATTCTGAGTGAAGAGAGCATGCAGGTCGCAGTCGCCGGAGTGGCTGAAGATGCAACTCTTATCACAGTTCCCTCGTCCATATTAATTGACAGCGAGGAATACACCGTGACAGAAATTGCCGACCAGGCATTCGAAAATTGCAATCTGCTTCAGAATATCCAGCTTCCTTCGACTCTGACGGCAATCCGATATATGGCTTTCGGACATTGCGGATCACTGACAGAAATCGCGATTCCCTCGAAAGTGACTACAATTGAAAACTGGGTCTTTGAAGCCTGCAAGTCGCTTAAGAAAGTGGAATTTCCCCCGGCTCTGACTTATCTCGGCTATCATGCTTTCGATGGCTGCTCGGCACTTGAGGAAGTGACTCTTCCGGATTCATTGGAAGAGATCATGTCGCACGCATTCTACGATTGCAGTTCACTGAAATCTGTAATATTGCCAAAAAATCTCAAGGAATTGGGCGAGACATGTTTTCTCGGATGCAGCTCGCTGAATTATATTCCCCTCCCTTCAAGCCTGACCGAAATTCATCCTACCACCTTCTCCCAATGCTCCTCTCTGACTGATATCACAATTCCCGCTTCGATCAAAACTATCGGCATAGGAGCCTTCGACAGCTGCTATGCCTTAAGAAACATTTATGTTCTATCCCCAACACCGCCACTGACCTATAAATCTACTTTCAACAGACTCGATTACAAGCTTATCAACGTATATGTCGAGGATGAAGACAGCAGATATATATTTGCCATATCTCAGGGCTGGAACGTTTTCCCCGATTTCATAGCGATGAAGAAGATCGAAGGGAAAGATTATAATCTGACGGCAGGGGAGACAATGGAACTTGAGGCAACTATCCCTTGTTATACCGAGGATGTGGAATGGAGCAGTTCCGATCCCGAAGTTGCGTCGATAGATGCGTCCGGCCTGCTTACGGCTAACGGCAAAGGCTCGGCAAAAATTTACCTGACATTGACGGATACATTCGGAGTGAAAAACGTGCAGGAGGCCAACGTAAGTGTATCAGTAAATTCCGCTATAGAGAGCATAGAAGCCGACTGCAATGGAAATGAGCAATATTTCACTCTCGATGGGCTCAAGATCAAATCCCAAGACATAAGATCCGGATTCTATATTCGCGTCAAAAACGGCAAAGCGGAACGGATACTACGTTGACTATTGTCGCTAATTAATTATCCCAATCCCAATTTAGGTGCGAAAAAGAAACCCAAAATTCCACATCGGCATTTTCGGGCAATTTCTTCACCTTAATCGCAAACCGATTGAAATGGCGTATTTCGCTTTCACTCTCGGGGAATTCACCAACTCCGAGGTGAATTTCCCATTTATACTTATTCTCTATGCGGTCACGATAGAATCGATTGCTGTAGCTGTCGAAATCCCAGCGATAGACACAATAGAATAACAGCAGATCGTAATTCCGGAAATTTATTTTTCGATATAATTCCGGGAATCCTATCGGGTCATCCGGTAATTCTTCCGCAGATCTGACTATAAAACTCTTATCATCGAATTCTTTTGCCTTATCCGCAAAGTCCTTATCTGAAGTCTTAAAAGTGACTTCCGCAGGGCGATATTGTTCTGCTATATGAAGATTGACCTCCTTGGGAGGCTCCTCGCTATGGTGGCAGGATCCAAGGAAAATACACAAAGCAATAAGGAAAAGATTCAGATATCTCATAGTGGCGTGTCGTTTTGGTGTATCTACATATTAAACGCCGCGTCACTCTTATTATTTTCCGTTTCTCTTGCGAATTTCCGGTAATTCGTCGATCCTATTAAGGGTATTGACGGAGTTAAGCCGGCTCCATGTGGATATTGATGAGAGAGCCGTCGCCGAATCTGGACTTGATGGCACTTTCGGCCGCTGAGGCTATGTCGTGAGCCTTATTAAGGGTCATATCGCCGTCCATTACGGCGTGAAAGTCTACTGCAATATTGTTTCCTACCCGACGCGTACGCATGTTATGGACGTTCGTAATCCCCGGAATAGACTTTACCAATCCGAGTATCTCTTCTTCATCTTTGGCAGGAAGCGAGGACTCGAGAAGTTCATCAAGAGCAGGCTTGATGATATCGTAAGCGCTCTTTATAATCAGCAGACTGACCAGAATAGCGGCGATAGGGTCGAGTATACGCCATTTTTCTCCCAAGAACATAGCTCCGGCTATGCCGATAAGAGTGCCGGATGAGGAGATCGCATCGCTCCGATGATGCCAGGCATTGGCAATGACTGCCTGCGAACCCAATTTTTGTCCTATCCGGCGGGTATATCTATAAAGGATTTCCTTAGCTAAGATTGAAATGACAGCCATAATCAGGGCTATCATTTCAGGACGGGGGAGAGCCTCACCATTTATGCTTTTTATGACAGAATCAACGCCTTTGACCAGCAGCGTGACTCCGGCAGCGGCCAAAAGAAGCCCTATGATGACGGTGGCGAGGGTTTCGAATTTCCCGTGGCCGTAATTATGCGATCTATCGCGGGGTTTGGCCGCAATCCGGATGAATACGAGAACGATGACGTCAGAGAGCAAGTCGCTCAACGAATGGACAGCATCGGCCACCATCGCCGAACTCCTGCCTACGATTCCGGCAAAGAATTTCAGCACGACGAGCAGCACATTGACTCCGGTCCCGACAAGAGTCACCTTATATATCTCCTTCTCCCTACTGTCTATTTTCATATCTGTATGTAATTTAGTTCCGCTCCACGAAACTAAAAGGTTATTGGGGTTATGTAACTTCGTCAACGCAGTTGACATCGTGGTTATTGGCGTTATGTAAATCTCTGATCTAACCGTCGCCCGGCGTAGCGCGGGCTATAGACGCGTCGGATATATGAAACCGTCCACTATTTCTCCCGCATAAGCAGAAAGAATTACAAATTTAATGATAATTACAAAAATCCCCAAATATCTACAAAGATGTCAATTATTTAGAACAATATATATTTGCTAAAAACTAATAACTGATTTTTCCTCTCACAAGACGCTGATTATAAATTGGACAAAATGAACTTGCAAATTACAATAATACTTTTTAACTTTGTTTAATGATATGATATAAACGCCGGCTAATCTCGTTGGCTTCATTATCGAAAAGTATCTCAAACCCTTAACCTTTATAAATCAATACTTAACTACTTAATATGAGAAAAATCTATTTCGTTTTGGGTTCTGCGCTTTTACTCTGCCTTTTCTCTGCATGCTCAAATTCCGATAAGCAGCATGAAGAGGACTCCATTCGTCGCGCTGATTCCCTGGCGGCCATTGAGGCTGCCGAAAAAGCTGCCGAAGAAGCTCGCCTCGACTCCATCCGGCAGGATTCAATCGAAAAAGCAGAAAAATTAATCGCAAGCATACCGACATTCAAAGAGATTCGCGACGCGGTATCTACATTTGATACGGCAAAACAATTAAACCTTTTTAAAAGCCGGGGGTTCACTTCAAATTATAAAAAGCATACTTATACTGTCAGTGAAGAAGAGGCAGGAGCAGAAGAACCGGGCACATATACTGTCAATGGCCCCGTGACTGCAACCCTCACCATTGATGGTAATGAAGTTTGTAAGTATCAGGAACTCAATAACCATGGTTGGGGCTTTAAGATTACAATCAACGATGCTCCTCAAATCCTGGAAAAAATGAAAAAGGATGCTGATGAATATTTCAGGAAGGATGCAACTGCAGGGGGGTATTTCGCCGACGATAGTTACTGGAAACAGTATTGCCGCTGCCGAATAAAAGGGGATACCTTTGAGTACTTCATCGACCAAATGGGAGATTAATAATTTATAAAACTTACTCAATATGAAAAAACTGCTTACATTGATATTAGGAATGATGATTGCCACAATGGCATTCGCATACGATTTCGAAAACACGATTTTCAAAGCCGACCTTCAACAACCTGACGGCAGAACCCGCTCCATGTATCTGGAACTGAAACCGGAAGGTAAAGCTGTGATGACCATTAAAATTCCGGGAAAGAAAATCGAACGTGAGACCAACGCAACATGGAAGCCCGGCAGAGATTGGATCACCGTTGTCTCTCCCGGGGATGGTCAGATATTATTCAACATACATTACGATAGGATCAACGGAAAGACCGTGCCCTCTCTTGTATTGGACAATCCTTACGGCGACGCTCCGGAATATTTTTTAATCTCGGAAGAGCAATACAAAAATGAGACGACAGCGCCGGCATCCTCAACATCGAAGAAAAGCTCCGCGACCCGCAAAAAACGTAAATAAATAAAAAATAGCTTATCCATGAAATATAATCTTATCTTATTTCTCTCTTCTTTATTTCTGGCCTTAGGTCTTATGTCGTGCGATGAATTATCAAATCCGGAGGCAGACCTTATTACTTCTCAGCAGCCATCTTCCGACTATTTTTCTTCCATGTTTAATCTTCACGATGCTACATGGACCTATCAAAATTTGCGGACATATAAGAGAAATACCGGGACATGCTTCTTTAAACTGAAAAATAAGAATTTCATAGTCAGCGAGGCCGTTCTAAACTGTGTGACCGATTCAGAAGAGACCGCCGAAAAAATAAAAGCCGCTATGATTTCAGGAACCTGGATTTCAAATGAAAATCCGTTTCCTCTGAATGTATCACGCAAAAAAAATATCGTCTATCTATCCGTACCTGAATTATGCGGCAGAAGAGTTGATTTTCTTTCTACTCTTACAGAAATGCCCGCAAGCGATATCTTGCAGCTCTGGTCAAAACAGTCTTATTATATCGACGGAATGACAAGATATTCATTGACAAACGGAACGCTAAGCCAATCTGCTGAGTCAGGAGACTACATTCAGACCTACACCACAAAGAATCTCTTCCGTAAAAGACTGGAGGCTACTCTATATCTTGGTTACGAAGAGTGCAAGGTGATGGTTAAAGTGCCGTCTGATGAAATGGGAGCTTTTTTGTTAGAGGTATTCAAAATATACTATTCCATAACAAACCCGAATATCACCAATTCAACTCTCAGCTTTAATATCCTTGCATCATCCTACTATATGACTGAGACATTTGACATCATCTCATATCAGCCGCTCGAGTCAATTATTCTGACCTATGGATTGCCTATAAACTATAACAATCCTTAAATATGAGAAAAATACATTTCATTTGGGCTTCTGCTTTTCCTCTCATACTCTTCTCTGCATGCTCAAATTCCGATAAGCAGCATGAAGAGGACTCCATTCGTCGCGCTGATTCCATAGCTGCAATCGAAGCAGCCGAAAAAGCCGCAGAAGAAGCTCGCCTCGACTCCATCCGGCAGGATTCAATTGAAAAAGCTGAAAAAATCATTGCAAGCATCCCGACATTCAGTGAGGTAGATAGGGGAAACTTCGCCACACTCTTCAAAAAGAAGGGATTTGAGATATCTTATAAGAAAGGAAAAGTATGGGATAATGAAGTGCTTGATTTTGTTCCATATAACAATACTATAGCATCTCTCAACAAAGGAGGCGAGCCATCATGTCTATTTGTAGAAAACGATAATGGCTGGACCATGACAATTAACGGTGCGCCTGAATTACTTGATAAATTCGCATCTGACGCTAAGAATAATGTTGCGAAGTTGAAAAGAGAGAATAAGGGAGACTGGTACTTTGAAGCTTTTAAAGTGACAGTCAGCGGCAATTCCGTAAAAATGTATTGGCCGACGGGAGATTAATTCACTTCTTTTTGCAATAAATTCTCTATGAATGTAGCGCGGTGCTCAGCATCGCGCTACATTACTTTTTTGTCGCACAAAAAAAAGACCGACGAAAGCAATTACAATATCACGCTTTTTCACCTGCTTCTCGGATTTACTCCACATAAGATTCTTCAAGTGGACAAAGTGAACTGGCGAGTTTCTGAGAATTTTTTGTAGATTTGCTTGTAAAATATCAAATTCATAAAACTCAATCCAACTCATGAATCAATCTGAGAACTCATCTTTCATGGTAAAAGGGATGATCTCTTCTCCTTCTGATATGACTAATCCGACATTCGAAGAATGGATGAAGGAAATCATGGAATATTCCGATCGCACCATATCTTCGAGATCTAAGAATCTAAAGTCAATATCCGAAATCTATGGAGATTTAGAAGACCTATACAAAGATGACAATCTTCAAGGGCTCCTCGAGGAACTGACATATTCACGCCACGAGCAAAGAAACAATCAACCTCCGAAACACAAGATCCCAATAAATGGGGATCCTTATACCGGTACAGCGACCTATAAATCGACCGTAAAACTCTACAAGACTTACCTCGACTCGTTAGCTGCCGTATCATTCGCCAATTATGACTATAACCAAATTGAGCAAGCGATCTGCCAGGCTCTTGACGATTTGAAAGCAACGCTCGACAATCGCACTAAATTTACATCCGATGATGTAACTAACCTAATTTCCATCCCGCTGGAAACGCTCCTCTACAAATATCTGTCGCCATTTGGCTATACTGTTGAAAGAGAACAGCAAGCAGGCAAAAATAGCGACCTTGCCAAAGATGGGAATTTCAGCAGTAGAGACCGATACGATATCATCGCTGAAGCTAAAGGAAAAGATCTTCCTATGGTAATCATCGAGATTGATACACACAGAGCCGATCAAGTCTCCAAAAAGATGCTGTCGAGGGTAGCTCTCAACAATGCATCCGAAATGATCTACGTCTCCCTGATCTATCCTAACGAGCAATCAGGAAAAGAAGCAAGAAAAAAAGAATGTGAGAAATATTGTCTCTTCATGAATACAATATTCAAAATGTTCATGCCCCCCAAAAAATCCTTCATCAGCTACTGGCTATAAGGTAGCAATGAAAATAGGGAAAGAGTTCTAAAACGATATCACTATTATCCATTAAGAAATGGACAATAGTGAAGTAAATTAATAACTAAATATATGAGAAACAATCTTAGGTCAATCAAACTTCTTACGGGATATCTCGGAAAGAGTTCAGCCTATATCCTTATGACTGTTTTGGTGTGGTTAATGCCATGTTTATCCTATGCATGTCGTCATTTTACCGGACAGACCGTATCCTATACTTATGATGATACAAGGGATCATGTGAAAATTAAAGTTCTATATCAGGGAGGTACAGTTCAGACAGGCACTCCCGTATGTGACAGAGCTATGGGCTGGGTTTCGACTGCACATCCATCAAATCCATATGAACCAAAAGTAAAAATAGATACATATCATGTAGACGATAATGCCTTTGGAGGAGGCAGTATTGACGATTTAATTATTACCGGCAGATGTGAAGAAATTGGTCAAAATGCCTTTTTAAGTTGTCATATTAAGAACTTGACCATTTATCCGTCTGATGATTATGGACTTAAAATCAGATCAGGAGCTTTCTCCGGGATGTGGTCCATTAACAAGATAAAAATCATGGATCCAACTCCCCCATCTGTGCCCTATGGGGGAGCATTTAATAGTAGCTGCTTTGATTTTTCAAAATTAATCGTCCCTAAAGGATCGTTGGAAGATTATAAGAAGGATTCATTTTGGAGAAACTTTAAGAATATTTCTGAAGAAGATTTTCCAATTGAAGATATCTCTATCTTCATTAGTCCCTCTGCAAAAGTATATGTAGGCGATATATTACCTGTACTTAGTAATATATACCCTGAATATAAGGGGAAAAACATAACTTATACCTCTTCTAATACGAAAGTCGTAGATGTTATTGATGGTAAGTTTGTAGCGGTCGGAGCCGGCACCGCCACATTGTATGCCAAATGTGATAACCTATCAGACAACGTAACGGTAACTGTTTTAACAAGAGAAGTGACAGGTATTAGTCTTGATAAAATAATGACGACCTTGGCAGTCGGAGAGAGTACGAGTTTGATCGCAACTGTCAGACCTTCAAATGCCACTGATAAAACCATTAAGTGGACTACCTCGAATGTCAGTGTCGCAACAGTTTCTACCGATGGCACTGTAATCGCTCATTCAAAAGGGACAGCGACTATTACTGCAACATGCGGAAATTTCAGCGCAAAGTGTACGGTAAACGTAATATCCGGTAGAGTTGAAAATGTGATTCTCAATAAGACTGAGGCTTCAATAATTATCGGAGGGAATCTAACTCTGACAGCTACCTTACATCCCGACAACGTTACCGACAAGACTATCATATGGACTTCATCTGACCCGACAATTGCTACTGTCGATAGCAATGGTATCGTTACCGCTCATTCTTTAGGTACTGCAATAATTACAGCTACATGTGATAATGTGAGTGCAACCTGCACGGTGACGGTAACTCCGGTTATGGCTGAAAATGTGATTCTCAATAAGACTGAGGCTTCAATAATTATCGGAGGGAATCTAACTCTGACAGCTACCTTACATC
>JAIDYR010000108.1:61090-94229 GCA_029057985.1 Muribaculaceae bacterium
CCGACAACGTTACCGACAAGACTATCATATGGACTTCATCTGACCCGACAATTGCTACTGTCGATAGCAATGGATTCGTCACCGCCGTTTCTTGCGGTGAAGTAGATATTATTGCTTCATGTGGAGGTATTTCATCTTTCTGTAAAGTCTTGGTAACTGAAATATATCCTGAGGAAATTATCATTGAATCTTACCCCAAAGAATTGGGTATCGGTGAAGAATTTCAGTTAATCGTTAGGGTATTACCGGAAAATACTACTAATAAGAATCTTGCATGGTCAAGTGATAATAACCAAATTGCAATAGTTAATGACAATGGTTTTATTAAGGGCATAAGTCAAGGAAATGTAAATATAAGGGTATCCTGCGGCCAAATATCAGAAGAGATTATGGTAAAAGTTATGCCTATTCTTCCTACGGCTATAAAAATTTATCCTTATTATTCTTTGGATTTAGAACCCGGGACAAGTTACCAATTGGAGACTATTTTTACCCCATCTAATACTACTGACAAAACCTTAAACTGGATATCTTCAGATCCGGAGATTGCAGATGTTGATTGCAATGGACGAGTCTATGCGAAGAAACTTGGCACCACAAAAATTACCGCGACTTCGGGAGAATTACGTACAAGTATAGATGTCAATGTGGCAGATCATTCGTTTGTAGGAGCTGTTCTTAATGAATCGTCGCTTACCCTTGAGCCATTCCAACATTATAAACTAAAGCCAACATTTATAAAATCTAATGAATCAGCCCGAATAGATATTAGATGGAGATCAGAGAATCCTGAAATAGCAATTGTGTCAAATGATGGGTCTGTTTGTGCAGTCAATAAAGGTAAAACAAGAATATTGGCTGAAATAGGAAACCAATATACTTGTTCGTGTGAGGTAGAGGTACTGGAATCGCCTGACCTCCCTGATGGTGCAACCTTCAAAATCGTACAATTCGATATAGATGAATTATATCCTGTAATAGAATATGGAGACGAAGTAAGTAGACTATCTGATAGTGGAGTATCATTGGAGTTCGAAAAACCTCAGCAATTACAATGGTTGTACGATGATAATGGCAAATATTATTCTACGATTGAGTTGAGTAAATTCGACTTATTCATTAGCTCAGAACGTTATATCATCTACCAAATGGATATGGAATTAGATTCCGCCACCTCATTCTCAAAATATTGTATCGGACAAGATATTCAAACCGCTACCGATCATATTGCCACAATTAAACCTAAAGGAAATCAGTTTTGGTTGTGGGCTAATTATCATTGCGGCTATATTAAGTCCATAAATGTTTATTGTATCGATGATCCTTCAGTCGTTTCTCGTAAACCGACTTTTATCTATAATGATAATGGCACAGTTGAGATTCGTGCTACTGAAGGATCTGTGATAGTCTATACTACAGATGGTTCCGATCCTAATGATGGGGGGTATGCTGCTTATGGTAGTACTACTATTAGGCCTAATTCTACAATTAAAGCGTATGCTCGGGAAAACGGAAAAGTTCCAAGCGAAGTGACTACATTTCCATTTAATCCAAATGCAATACTAAATGTAGCTGATTTCTATCATAATAATAATTATTCAGAAAAGAATCGAATTTTCATAGGTAATGCTGTGATCAATCGCATCGGCGATTATACCTTTATGCATGATGATACAGGCTCAATTTTGATTGATACCTCTAAAAAATTAAATACAGGGGATCTTATATCGGCTTTTAACTACACTGGTTACGCTTTCTGGTCAAATATGTATTGTATCAATAATATCGAGAATCTGGAAGTGACTAATCATAATTTATGTCTTCCTGATCCTAAAATTATTACTCTGGAAGAAGTGGATAAATGTAATCTGGAAGATTATGTGCGTATAGACAATGTCTCTTACGATTCGGGTAAATTTACAGACGCAAATGGCAATTATATACGTGTTGATAATATGTTTGGGCTTAGTCTACCGTCAAATACTGAGAAGTGCGATCTAATTGGATATCTTGGACGTATATTTGATCCGATCAAGAATTATTCAGATTTTGTAATCTGTCCTACTAAATTTGAGAATATTCCGCCACGATGCATTCTGCTTGATCAGACATCCGCTACGCTACAACCGACTCAAGAGATAAATCTCAAGCCATTTGTATTTGCATGTGAGGGTGATCTCATTTGGACCAGCAGTCATCCGCAGATTGCAAATGTTGATTCTCGCGGCAAGATAACGGCAGAGTCTGATGGTATAGCTATAATAATGGTTCATGCCAAAGATGCACCCTCGGTCTTCGCAACATGCGTAGTTACTGTCACTCCTCCGATTTTAGCAACCTCTTTATTACTGAATAAGTCTGAAATCACTGCAAAAGTTGGAGATGAGTTTAAGCTTAATGCTGTTGTGTTACCTGAGAACGCTACAAATAAACGCATCTCATGGAGCTCAAGCAACGAAGATATAGCGACAGTTGATGAGGAAGGTAATGTCAAGATAGTCGGAGATCACGATGCATGTGTCATTACAGCGGCTACTACCGATGGATCCGGACAAAAAGCTGAATGTATGGTGAATGGTGTAACCGTAGGCATCTACGATGTTATCCAAGATAATATGCAGCTTGATGTATATTCTACGACCGGTATGATAGTTAAGCAGAATATCAACATTAAAGATTTAAATGATCTCTCCAAAGGTATTTACATTATAAAGTATGGAAATACTACTCGTAAGATCATGATAAAATAATAGATAAAGCCGGATTATAAATAATAATTGCAGAATAATAAAAGCCACCAAATTGGTGGCTTTTATTATTCTGCAATTATCTAATCTTTTTAGTCAAAAGAGAGTCAATTATACTTTCATATAAAGTGGACAAAGTGAACTGAGCCTTTTTATCAGATTTTTTGTAGATTTGCCGAAGAAACTATTCCAACTATTCTTTATTAAATGCTTATGAAAAAAATATTATTGTATCTTGTAATTGTGCTCATGTCTGCAATAGGAGCACATGCGGAAACAATAACGTTTGATTTTCTTAATCAGACTTATGGTCTTCCGCGCGAAAATCAAGCGTCTGCACCCAATCTGGAATCAGGCACCACAATTTCTAACAATGGTCTTGAACTGACATTCCTTAAACTCTCAGGATATGGATTCAGACTATGGACAGACGGTATGCGTGTATATACCGGGGAAGTAGCATTTTCATTCTCCGGATATCAGGTGACAGATGTGAGAATATATAATGGCACCACTCTTTTGGCATCGGGCCAAAATACTGACAATAATTATCCTTGGACATGCAACTGGGTCATCTCAGAACGCAAGACTATCACTCGTATGGAAGTTGATGTGATCGTGTCGAGTGATGTAATATTCGATTTTGTCAATTATTCCTATGGGCTAACCCGAGAAAGCACTCCGAGCGCGCCTTATATTGAAGCCGGAACTGTGATCTACAATAACGGCCTGTCAATTACCTTTGACCGGCAGTCGGGCAATGGATTCCGCTTATGGAGAGACGGACTCCGGGTATATAAAGGGGAATGTAATCTTACAATCAATTCTCCAGAGACCATCCAATCAGTGGAGGTATTCTATAACAATGGCTATGAAGCTTCGTTTGAGATTGGACAGAAGGTCGCTAACATTACCTGCACTTTTGCTGAACGCGGCTCTATTCAGAAAATCTTGGTAAAGGTAAATAAATCATTTACTAATCCCGTCATTCCGGTTTCAAATATAACTCTTAATCCATCATTCGTCAAGGGATTGCCGGGTGAGTCCAGACAATTGACGTGCTCGATCTTTCCTGCAAATGCTACTAATAAATCCTTGATGTGGATATCTTCAGACAGTTCAGTGGCAACTGTAGATAGTGCCGGCACTTTGAGACTCATCAGCCCGGGAAATTGCACAATCACTGTATTATCTACTGATGGATCCGGAAAATATGCAATCTGTAATGTAGTTGTCGATACTCCCCAGACTCCAGTCATATCTCTCAACCCTTCATATTATCAAGGATATCCGGGCACTGAGATTGTACTTACGCCTACAGTTTCACCCTCCAATTCGGTAGCCGGATTTATCTGGAGCAGTTCTGACAATAATGTAGCGAGCGTTGACGGTTCGGGAAGAGTATATCTGAAAAAAGCAGGAAGATGCACTATTACAGCTTCCAGCGTTACGGGAAATGCGATTGAAGGAATTGCCACTATTGAAGTCTTGGAATCGAAAATAACCTCAATTACTCTAAGTCCTTCCGTTTATCAAGGAAAGACCGGCACTACTTTCTTAATTACTCCGATTATCGTTCCTTCCGGTGCTACCAATAAGACTCTCCTTTGGTCATCTATGAACCCTAATATTGCAATGGTAAATCAGATGGGCTACGTCACCCTGATATCTGCCGGCGAAACTTTGATCATCGCTGAGTCAACCGACGGAAGCGGAGTCAGAGCATCATGCAGAGTGACTGTTATTCCTGACAATGCGTCTGTGAATGAAATTCCAATGGATGCACACGTTGAAATCTATGATATCGCAGGCCTTTGTATATACTCCGGAGTCTGGGATCCTCATGTATGGGAAAGCCTCAAACCTGCCGTTTACATAATGAACGTCAATGGAGATATCCGCAAGGTGATGCGCTAATTCTGAAAGCGAAACAGCGAAAATTAGAATTAATATAACGGGGCGGCAGTTTGAGAAAACTGTCGCCTCAAAACGTTTTTGAGTTTATGGACAAGAGTTCATTTTGTTCATAATTTGGATATAACTTAGAAAGTCGCTAATTTTGTTTTGAATTCATATTCTAACTCAATGTGTCCCATGAAGCGTATAATTTCAACTCTTATGCTTTTGCTGGCTCTTGTCATAATAAGTCCGACAACAGGATTAGCAAAAACCAAACATCATAGTAAGACCCGAACAACAGCTACCAAACGAGCGTCTTCTTCATTATCCATAAAATGGATAGGAGATATTCCGGATCCGAAAACACTCCTGAATGCCTGGGAAAATAATGCTATAAGTTCTGACTTTGACAAACTCTGCAAAGCACTTCTGAAAAATGGTTACCATGAATCCGAAGATGGGTATTGCAAACCTGGAATAGCGTGTCTGTCATTTACAGGAGGCAGAATGGAATTTGACGTGATCGTTACCATCCCGGACAGTGCTCTTCGGCAGCAATATTTTGAAGTAGCAAAGAAAGCCTTCAAGGGTAAAAAAAATATTATGATTGATCTGAACGGCGATGAAATATTTATCGCAAATCTATTATTATAGATATAAAGTTAATGACACTCTAAGTTGCCGACTACTAACCGATATCAGGCACTTACAATGAATATAGGAACAATAAGTTACTTCATCTGACTTATCCTTTATATAGTGATAGCAGAGCAATAACGGACCCGCATCGACGACATCTTACGGATGGTCAGCAATGCGGGTTCATTTTGTTCATAATTTGGATATAACTGCGGGAGTCGCTAATTTTGCATTGATTAATTTTTGAGTAAGTCTGAATTTTTTGACTTTCTGTCGATAAATATATATTGCTTGCTTAAAATTCGAATTAGTAGTTCCGGAGCCATCAGGACGCGGAAATGACTTTATAACTTTTTGAAATTATAGTAAGATGCTGAGTAATACGATTATTCGGAAAATTGAAGAGAAATTTGGCAAGGAAAATATTCAGTCGGGCGACTGCGCGGCACTGGCCGGAAGCATCGGCATCGGCGAAACTACCATCAAGCGGATGCTGGGACTGGTAGGCGATCAGTCGCCGGAACGCAACCGGGTCCCGCGCCTGTCGACCTATGACATGCTGTCGCAATGGCTGGGTTATCCTAACTATAAGGCTCTGTTGACTGAACTCAATGAGGGGGATTATTCTTCGGAGTTTATCGATATCCCGACTTTGGAGACGACCGATCTGGATAAGGGGACGCAGGTGCAGTTGCGTTATGAGCCGTCGCGTATTCTGGTCATGACCTATATGGGCAATGATCAGTTTCTGATCAATGAGTCTAAAAACAGCAAACTGCTCAAGGGGGATATCATCACAATGTCGCATTTCGTGCTCGGAATGCCGATGATTGTGAAGAATGTCATGAGGGGAGAAAAAAACATGGGAGGATATATCGGCGCCAAGGATGGCGGATTGACTTCGCTCGAAGTGATTGTCTGAATCTACGGCAGTCAATATGGATCAGGATATAAATCAGGATCCCGGACTGCCTTATTGGTGCAGGTTCAATGTGTCCTGACATTCGGTCGCAAAAAGGCCAAATTGACGGAAGGCACGGCTCTTTTCGCTGACACGAGCCACTTCCATTTCCACATCCAGACCGTCGCGGTCCGGATTCTCTCCCTTGTATTCTTTTACCACCCTCCTGTAGTTGTCGTGATACGAAGCGTTTACCCGGGATACAATTTCTATCAATCTATTATAATCATATTTGTCCGAGCGTAATTCACGACGCCCCTCCTCAACTGCCTGAAAGAATGGAGCCATCCGCTCATCAAAATCCTTTGCCAGCCCTTTGACTCCGGGGGTTTCTCCGCCGGATTGGGACTGGCTCGCAGATAGATTGGACGTGCCTTTCAGAGGATCAGACGGCGACATCGGGACGGCGACCGGCACGGATTTGGCAGAGCTATCTTCATCGTATTGTCTTTCAGAGTTTCCCTTGGGGATGACGCTTTGCAGGGAATCGCGTGCATTCTGCGGGCTAACTGATACCTGCCTATTGCCGAAGTGGAGGAATACAATAACGACCGACGCAATCAACACTACGCCTGTAGCTATCCCGGCAATCCGGCGGAATGAATTGCTATGGATAGGTATAAGCAGGCCGGATGAATCGAGCGCAGATGATAAACTTTCATAGGTCGCATCCGGCTTCCGACATTCCTTCTTGAATCTCCTTAAGCTACTTATGGGGAAAGAATCGACATGACTGCTCAGGGAATCGATTAGAGTGCTTATCGCCGAGAAATCTTTGTTGACGGTAGGTTTGGTCTCATGGTTCAACGGATCGCTGCTGCCCGGAGTTCCGCCATGAGTGCGGTCGAAAGTATCACTGTAGGCTTTGTCGAGATCTATCAATACCAGTCCGCGGTCGGAATGACGCAACATTATGTTGGCCGGCTTGATATCGCAATGAATGATTCCGTTGCGATGGAGATATCCTATGACATCGAGCAATTGCCTTAAAAACTTCTTTACATTCCTCTTATCGCTGAGCCATGCCCTTCCTTCCTGACTGTCCATGAAATCCATGACCGAGACGCCGTCGATATAATCCATGACGATATAGACCTCATCCCAGTCCGCATGAAAGTCGCGATACATCGGCAGGCTCTCATGCTTCAGTTTCCAGCCAATCTGAAATTCCTTGCGGAACGCCTCGACATAGAGAGGATTACTGCTATATTCCTCTTTCAGACGCTTTATCGCGACTTTCAGGCCCTTTACGTATCCGACATATACCATGCAGGAAGCCCCCACCCCGCAGATATGCTCTGCGGAGAAGAGGCTTTCTGAATCCCATTCGGGAAAATCTGTAAAGTCGCTGCTGAATCCGGAGGACATTGAGCTCTCAGCCATTAAGGTTCCCAGATTTGATTCAACGTCACTTTCTTTCCGACGCGCTCGACGCTTGACCCTGCATAGTAGCAATCTGAAGAGTAGCCGTTGCGATATCCGTCGGAGGTCATTTTCGCCATATAATCGTGGGCGGCGTCGTTATCGCAGAAATCGATCTGGATGAACATGTCGGGCCATTCATGGATAATGACCTTCTCAGTCATAGACCCTATCGGGCGGCTGAGTTCGTAGCATTGCATCTGAGTCATTCCTCCGTCATATTCCTCGGCCTTTACCTTAAAGTTCTTGTCGACGGTGAATCCTTTGGATTCAAGAGCTGCTATGACTTTTTTAGAGTCATTGAGATTTCTGAGTTTTCCCGTGAATCCGGACTCAGAGGTCTTGGGGCCAAGGAAGTCGGTGATCTCAAGAGCAGGCGCTGCGGCGCGGGCGATGCTGTCTTGCTCGGCCTTGATCTGCTCGGGAGTCTTATTGAGTTCCCCTTCAGAGTCAATAATGCGTATCGACCGACCCTTCTCCATTATCTTCTCCACTTCATTCTTGCTCAGAGGCTCCGAGGATGTAAATTTCACTTTGACCTTACCCTCACCCTTACGCAAGAGATTCATGAGTTTATCCTTGCCGGCATCGGTCTTGATGCGGAATTCGCAAAGCGGATCTTCATCCGAATCGACAATAGCCGCGGTCAGCTCCACATCCTTGTAGTCCCCTACAGCATTGGCCTCAAACTGAAGAGTAGTCGTTGCTGAGAATTTGCCGTCTGATTTCTCAAAATTTACAGAATATAAGGAATCGGTGGAGAGCGTCAGGCTGTTGCTAAACGCTCCTTCAATGTCTTCATCCCCCTTTATGGTCATCTCCTTGGAGCCGCAAGAGACCATAACTGTCATTAGAAATACGGTTATAAGAAGAAGGGGATTTCTAAAGATGATATTCATTCTAATTTAAAACTATTTATTACCGCGACATCCTACTAATTAATGCCGATGCCCGAGTTTTGCAAAAATACATTATTTCTCCCTAATATCAAAATATTAGATAAGTTAGTTTGTCCATTCTTGCCGTTTATACTATAAATTCGGAATTTTTTGCCGTGCCGCTGTATTCTTATCCCTGCCGGCAGATGATGGATCCGTTGGCCTGATGGGTTGCGAGAATCAGCATTTCCGCTATCTGGACGTGAGCGGGAGCCATAGCCGCATAGAGGGCCGCATCGGCTATATCAGCGCCGGTGAGGGGGCGGATACCCTTATAGACGTTATCTGCTCGCTCATCATCGCCGTGGAATCTGACATTGCTGAAGTTAGTCTCTACCAGACCGGGCTTGAGCAGAGTGACGCGCACTGCCGAGTGGGCAACGTCGATACGCAGCCCGTCGGTGATAGCCTTTACGGCAGCCTTGGTGGCGCAATAGACATTCCCGTTGGCGTAGGCGGCATCCCCGGCTACACTGCCTATATTGATAATATGACCGCTATTGCGCTCTATCATGCCGGGGACTATTGCGCGGGTCATCGTCAGAAGGCCCTTGATATTGGTGTCGATCATCGTGTCCCAGTCCCGGAAATCGCCCTCATACTCGGGTTCAAGACCAAGAGCCAGACCGGCATTATTGACGAGGATGTCGATGCATTGCCATTCTTCCGGAAGATTGGCTACAGCCTGCAGAGCCTTCTCCCGGTCCCTCACGTCAAAGCTCAGCAATAGGCAATCATCGCCATATGGCCCGAAGATTTCTTCCAGTAATCCGGCCCTGCGCCCGGTCACGATCACGCGGAATCCCGCCTTCAGGAATTTCTCGGCGCATGCGCGGCCAATGCCACTGGTAGCGCCTGTCACCATCACGATTTTCTTCATAATATTGATATTCGAGATATTGATATTCGAGGTCAGTATTTATAATTTTCGCAAATATACTAAATCTCCCGCTCATTTACAATAAAACATAAAGACTCCATCGCTCATTCGCGATGGAGTCTAATGGATAGGGGAGGGATCAGATCAGCGGATTATTACTTTTGAAGCCTTGGCTTTCAGTGAAGCGCGAAGCTGTCCTGTTCAAAAGCGAAGCTTTTGTCTGCCATGAAGCGAAGCTTTTGAAGATACATTTGCATATCCGGGATATAATATCTATATTTGCCCGCAGATCCGTAATTTGATATTCCCGATGAAAGAATTCCCCAAGCATTTGCGAAGAGCCTTGATTCCCAATGGCAATCGGCGGGCAGCCTGGCATGATTACAGGCAACGCTGCATATACATGATTACTCTCAATGCCGCTAAAGGGATCCCCGCATTAGCAATTCTTAAAGGCATTCCGGGAAATCGCGAGTGGCCTCCCGTAGCCGAAAAAACCGAAGTCGGAGATATTATCGCCGCAAATCTTTCGGCTCTTAAATCGACTTATCCATTTATAAAGATATTACGAAGAGTAATTATGCCTGACCACGTGCATTTCGCTATCTTTATTGAAAGGTCTACGAATATTCATCTCGGGGATATAATCAATCATCTGAAAAGGAATTGCACGCATCAATATGCAACTTTAATTGCAAGTCGGCATAGTGATCATGCGAGCTCACCAATCTCCATGTTTGAGGACTGCTATCATGACAGAATCCTTACGAAGAAAAATCAATTGCAGAAGATGCTTGATTATATCAGCGATAATCCCAGGAGGCGACTCTTAAGGATGATGAATCCCGGTTTTCATAGCCGCAATCGCATAATCTTAACCGATGGCAGGGAACTGGATATATATGGGAATATGGATCTTCTGTCTGATCCGGATGTCGAGCCGGTCAGAATCAGCAGAAAATACACTCCTGAAGAACTCCGCAGGCATAAGATCTGCTGGAAGAGGACGATTGAGAACTGCGGCGTGCTGGTATCGCCCTTTATATCGCGGGATGAGAAGAAAGTCTTTTATTGGGCAGCTGACAATGGAGGCCGGATAATTTATATAATCGACGGAGGCATAGGCGAGAGATTCACGCCTAAGGGATTACTGCATAAACTATGCGATGAAGGACGATTACTGATAGTAGGCTCGACAGCACCATCTTTCTCAAAAACGGCTCTATCAAGGGCACACTGCGAAGACATGAATAGAATCGCGCTCTATATTTCTTCCGGCAATTTTCGAATTGAAAGCTGAACAGGAGGGGGATTTTTGGCAAAAGCTTCGCTTTTGAACTGAACAGTTTCACGCTCAGGAAGATTTTTTGGAAGAAACAAGAGACATTGACTTTACTCCATCCGAGAGACATTGACTCTGCTCCATCCGAGAGACATTGAATCTGCTCCAAATTGACTCTGCTCCAAAAAGAAAATAGCTGGAATCTTGCGATTCCAGCTATTTGTGACCCCGGTGAGGCTCGAACTCACGACCCAATGATTAAGAGTCATTTGCTCTACCAACTGAGCTACGGAGTCATTGTTGGTATGATTGTGCGGGGAGCAGGGGCGAAATTAGCTTAAGTCTTGCCATCGTCGCGTTGGCGACGGGGTTGCTTCCCTTTTGCGAGTGCAAAGTTAATATCTTTTTTCCGTTTGTGCAAATTTTTCTCGATTTTTTTTCGTAATTTTACGTCAGAATCGGTTTTTACCGTTTTTTCGGGACTTTTCCAATAGTTTTTTCCTCAAAAATCCCGGGAATTTCACAAAAATCGACGAAATTATAGCAGCAATACAGGAATTTATAATTGCATTATATACCGGAAGAAATTATAACAGCAATATATAACATGAATAAGACAATTCTTATGCTCTCTCTCGGCGCTGCGGTCGTTATGGCCGGCGGGTGCTCGAAGAAACTGAGTAATTTTCAAAGTAATTATTTCTCCATGCGTCCGTCGCCGATGGAGACGGTGGGCCAGGATGTCCCGGGCACAGTCTATGCGACTCTCCCGGCTAAATTTATGGTCAAGAACGCCAAGGTCACTGCTACTCCTGTGATCCAATGGAGTGATGGTGCCGGCATCGGCGAAGTGACTACTACTCCGGTCATATTCCAGGGTGAGAATGTGCGCGACAATGGCCAGATCGTCAGCTACGCCCGCGGAGGATCAGTAACTCTCCCCTTTAATTTCCCTTATCAACCCGAGATGGCGAAGTCGGATCTTTATCTTGACTTCGCGGTAGATCAGAACGGAAAGCGCTACACTCTTCCGCGCGTCAAGGTTGGCTCGGGAGTAGTCGCTACCTCTACTCTGGCTTCGGCCGCTACGGTCGCTCCGGCCGTGGCAAAAGACGGTTTCCAGCGCGTCATCTCCGAGCAGTATAGCGCTGATATCCATTTCCTTGTCAATCAGGCCAACGTCCGCGCTTCGGAAACCTCTAAGGCGGACTACATTGACCTCAACAAGAAATTGATGGAGGCCAATCAGGCTCCGAACATGGAGATCGCAGGCGTCACCATCAATTCTTACGCTTCTCCGGAGGGTTCTTTGGATTTCAATACCCAGCTCGCTGAAAAACGCGAACAGAATACTCAGAACTATGTCGAATCTCAGTTGAAGAAAGACAAAATCACTGAGTTCGGCGAACTCACCTCTTCCTTTACTCCCGAAGACTGGGAAGGCTTCAGCAAACTCATCGAGAAAAGCAATATCCAGGATAAGGATCTTATCCTGAGTGTTCTCTCAATGTATAAGGATCCGGAGGAGCGTGAACGTGAGATCCGCAATATGTCGGCGGTCTTCAACGAACTCGCCGACCAGATTCTCCCGCAGCTCCGCTATTCCCGCGTCATGGCTACTATCAATGTCATCGGCAAATCGGACGAAGAGTTGATCAATCTCTATAATACCGATCCTCAGAAGCTCAGCGTCGACGAGATTCTCTACGTCGCTACCCTTACCGACGATAATACCCGCAAGCAGGCTATCTATCAGAAAGCGGCTGAACTCTATCCTAATGATTACCGTCCGGTCAATAATATCGGTGTGACTCAATATGTAGCGGGCAATTATGCAGCTGCCAACGCAAGTTTCAACCGCGCCGCAAGCATGAATCCGCAGGCTAAGGAGGTTGAGATGAATAAGGGTCTTATATCTATGATCAACCATGATTATAAGACTGCCAACGAACATTTTGGTGCGGCTGCCGGCGTTCCTGAGAATGCTGACGCACTCGGAGTCTATTATCTCAGCCAGGGCGAGATAGGCAAGGCTCAGACTGCCTTCGGCGACGCAAAGACCAACAATGCGGCTCTTGCGCAGATTCTCGCGAAGGATTATAACGCAGCCCGCAATACTCTGGCCTCCATCTCAGTTCCGGATGCCACTACTTATTATCTGACAGCAATTCTGGGGGCGCGCACGCATAATGAAAATATGGTCATGAGCAATCTGCGCCAGGCCGTAAAACTCGACAACGCACTTCGTGCCCGCGCTCTGAAGGATCTCGAATTCGCCGGCTATAACCTCAGCTCTATCTGATTTAGAAGACATAAGCATCTTAAGAAAGACATAAGCTAAATAAAAAAGACAGAAGCACATAAGGACATAAATTTTTAATTGTTCTTTGTTTATGTCTTAATAAATAACAGAAGCACATAAGGCCCGGATTGGTAGAGGGCGCTTATGTGCTTTTGTGCTTATGTGCTTTTGTCTAATTTAATTGACATAAGCACATAAGGACATAAATTTTTAATTCTTCTATGCTTATGTCTTTTTAAATGACAGAAGCACATAAGGCCCGGATTGGTAGAGGGCGCTTATGTGCTTTTGTGCTTTTGTCTAATTTTTATAATTAATTTGTCCTTGTGTCTGAACAGGCCGCCTTAGGCGGGAGATTCTTCATTATCTTCGTTGAGGGCCTGATAGTAGCAGTCGGCGATTGCGAGCCATTCCTCGAGGGTGCCGTCGGTGGTATAACCGGGTTCGTTGGCCGGATTGCCGAGGATGCGGGAGGCCGTATCGGGGGTAAGGGTGACTACGGTCGGCTTCACTTCAGTATCAGGATTATAGAAATTATCGAAGTTGACGTGGGCCTTGTCTTCTTCGATGAGATAGAGTTTGCCTTCGTAGGCATATAGGCCCATTATACGGGAGGTATCGGGCATCTCGGCGTCGTCGTCGGCGAGATTGATCTCGGGGAGATAATCGAATCCTGCGGTTGCGTTGTCCCAAAGGATCGCACCGATCCCGCGGGCTTCCATATCGTCATAAAGGTCCTGCTTTGCGCGTCCGAAAAGATCTGTATTTTCCATATATTAGTATTTTAGTTATCGGTAATTCGGGTAGAGGCGGTGCAAGCACCGCTTGCCTTATACGGATTCTTTATAATAAATCCTAACTTTATTACGCTGATATGCGGAAGATTGTTCAATTCGGAGACGGAAGATGAGATAACGATACGAGGCGGAAGAGGGGAGATAGGTGAGAGCCGAGAGATGGCAAGGCCGGTCAGCGACCGAGCAGTTCCTGATAGATATCGAGAGCGGCGTAGAGGTCGTCGCGACTTATGGGACGGTCGTAGACAGGACTTCCCGGAGCGGATATCAATGTATAGGCGAGATGTCCGGCGTCGCGGTTCTTCTTGTCATGGGTCGCGAGCGTCCACAGTCGGTCATAGTCGGAGCATGTGAACTGTGCGGGGGGATAATTTCGCCTCAGCCAATGCGCATATTCACTGATCCACTTCTTATCCATCCCCTCCTTGAGATGACTCAGAATGAGGGCGACCAGGTTTCCATGGGCAATGGCCGTGCCGTGGGGGAGACCCTGCCCTTTCTCTATCAGCAGGGATTCAATGGCATGGCCGGCAGTATGCCCGAAATTGAGGACTTTGCGAAGTCCTTTCTCCGTAGGGTCAGCCTCTACAATCCGCATCTTCTCTCTGCGGCAGAACCGGCATGCTTCGTCAAGAATAGCTGCATCCGCATCAGCCGGATCTACGGCAAGAAAACGGCGCGTCATCTTCTCGTCGGAGATAAGAGCTGTCTTTATGACCTCTCCGAAGCCGGAGAGTATCTCAGAATGAGGGAGCGACCCGAAAGAGCCGGCATCCGCAAGCACCGCCACCGGAAGATGAAACGCTCCGATTTCATTCTTCAGCCCCCGGAAGTCTATGGCAGTCTTCCCACCGACCGAAGCATCTACCGCGCCTAAGAGGGTCGTCGCTACATTCAGATGGCGGATACCGCGCTTGAAAACAGCTGCCGCAAACCCTCCTATATCCGTAACCATGCCCCCGCCAATGCAGATAAGCATCGAGCGCCGGGTCATCCCGGCTCCCGACATGAAGCTCAGTATATTCTCCAAAGCCGTCAGAGTCTTATTCTCTTCGCCGGCCGGAGTGACGATTACCTCCGGCCGATAAGATTGCAGACGTTTTTGCAGAAGCCCGATAAGTCCGGATTCTATAATCGCTACGTTGGAGTCAGTAAGGAGCATCACCCTGTCGGGAGCTTCCTTACCGACAACCTCCATTATCTCATCAGCAAGAAGGCTTTTCATTATTCTGCGATGACGAGGAAATAATTCTTCTTACCGCGCTGGAAAAGAAGATATTTGCCGTTAAGAAGGGATTCGGAGGTGACATTCATCGCCGGATCGGTCACCTTCTCCTTATTAAGACTCACTCCGTTGCCCTGCACCATCTTTCGAGCCTCGCCTTTTGAACTGAATATCCTGGTTTTTCCTGCGAGGAGTTCGAGCAAGGGGATTCCTGCGTCGAGTTCATCCTTGGCTATGGTGAACGTCGGCACTCCCTCGAATACATCGAGCAGAGTCTTCTCATCGAGCTTCATGAGCGCTTCCTTGGCGTCGTTGCTGAAGAGAATCTGACTGGCTGCGACTGCGGCTTCATAGTTTTCCTTGCCATGCACCATCTCAGTCACTTCCTTCGCCAGACGCTTCTGCAGCGGACGCTTGCCGGGATCCTGGGCATGTTCGGCAGCGAGAGCCTCGATCTCTTCCTGGGTAAGGAATGTGAATATCTTAAGATATTTCTCGGCGTCCGAGTCGCTGACGTTGAGCCAGAACTGATAGAATTTATAAGGGGATGTGTAGCGGGCATCGAGCCATACATTGCCGCTTTCGGTCTTACCGAATTTTCCGCCGTCGGCCTTGGTGATAAGCGGGCAGGTCAGGGCGAATACCTCCCCGCCGAGTTTACGGCGCACGAGCTCCGAACCGGTAGTGATATTTCCCCACTGATCAGAACCTCCGAGCTGCAGCTTGCAATTCTTGTCCTGATATAGATGGAGGAAGTCGAAGCCCTGGAGCAACTGATAGGTAAATTCAGTGAAGCTAAGGCCGTCGCGAGCCTCGCCGTTGAGACGTTTCTGCACGGAATCCTTGGCCATCATGTAGTTGACCGTGATATGCTTGCCGATCTCGCGCGCGAAATCAAGGAAACTTACGTCCTTCATCCAGTCATAATTATTGACGAGTTCCGCTCTGTTGGGTGCGTCGCTCTCGAAGTCGAGAAAACGCGCCAGCTGAGCCTTGATTGCTTCCTGGTTATGGCGGAGAGTAGCCTCGTCGAGGAGGTTGCGCTCGGCGGATTTGCCGGAGGGGTCGCCGATCATGCCGGTAGCGCCGCCGACCAGAGCGATCGGCTTATGGCCGCAACGCTGGAAATGACGGAGCATCATCACGCCGCAAAGATGGCCGATATGCAGGGAATCGGCAGTCGGGTCGATACCGAGGTAGGCCGTGGTCATCTCCTTGCGGAGCTGTTCGTCTGTGCCGGGCATCATCGTGTGGATCATGCCGCGCCAGGTCAGTTCTTCAATAAAATCCATGTATGCAGTTGATAGTTAATAGTTAATAGTTGATAGTTAATAATTAATAGTTATTGCGGAGATAGGTCATGACGACGTCTCCGACGGCTTGGAGAGTGATCGAGGAGATACCCTCCATCGTATCTGCCGAAGTGTGCCAGCGGGGATTGAATCCTCCGTTGGCCGGATTATACTCGATGATGTCTATCGTCGGGATTCCCGTCTCGATCAGGCGCACATGATCGTCGGTAATTGCCGAGCCGGGCTGATTTGGGAAAGTCGACGAGTAGCCGAGGCGTGAAGCGATATTCCATAGAGAGGCGTTTAAGTCGGAGGCCGCCTTTTCGGAGAAATATTCCCGGCGGAAAGTTGCGTTCTCGCCTCCCACCATATCGAGCAATATGGCTTCCTTGGCGGAATATCCTTTCACGGGAGGATTTGCCGCGAAGGCCTGCGCGCCGAGCGCCCATGAATCCTCATCTCCTTCGCTTCCCCAGTCTTCGGCATCCACAAATAAGATATCTATCCCCTTTGAAGGTGACTTCAAGCCAAGCTGACGAGCGACTTCAAGCAAAACTCCGACGCCGGATGCTCCGTCGTTGGCCCCGTCGACCGGCAGAGAGCGCTTTGCCTCATCCTTATCTTCATCAGCCCACGGGCGGCAATCCCAATGAGCGAGGAGCAGAATGCGTTCGGAGGCATCGGGATTGTAGCGTGCCAGAATATTACGCGCCTGCAATTGAGTGCCATCGAAAGCCCTGAGCGTAAGAGGCTGCTCGATCACTTCCTGCGCGCCATGACGGCGCAATTCCGATGCAAGCCAATCCCCCGCAAGCTTATGAGCGGGAGTGTTCGGAACCCTCGGCCCGAACTCTACCTGCTTCGCCACATAGCGGTAAGCCGAATCTCCGTTAAAGACTGCAGCCCGCGAAGCATCCTGATTCATTTCCGCAGAATCGGATTGCGCGCCGGCATTTACCGACGTGCAGGCGCCTGACGACATCACTCCAAGCAACACAGCAAGGGCGAACGCCGCTATTTCATGTCGCATTCCGGTCCCTAACCGCGACATAGAATGAATTTTACTGAGAGAGTCATTTGGTTTCATTACCACAAAATTACTTAAATCCTACGTTCTATCCAAAAAAATACGTTATCTTTGTCATAAAATTCCGACAGAATGAATGTAGAAAATATCGTACGCAATCTTCAGGATTATATCATTTCCCCTACCGTTTCCGCGCTTAAGGTAGCCTTGCGGTCACGTCCCGTCGAGGGCTCGCTGCCATTGTCAGAAAAAGAGAAGGCTCATTCTTTGCCCGCGCGGCCTCTCATAATCATGGGCAACGGGCCTTCATTACGTTCTTTTCTCGATTATGCAGGTGCTGAAGGAGAGGAGGCTTTGAAAGGGTTTGATCTTGAAGCCGTAAATTTCGCTGCCCTGACGCCGGAATTTTTCCTGTTGCGCCCTAACCTCTATGTCTTGGCCGACCCTCATTTTTTCACCCTCCCATCGACCGACGGGAAGGTAAACCGCCTCTGGGAAAATCTGGCGCGATGCGACTGGCCCATGACTCTCTGGATCCCCGCGACCCTTAATTTTCCCGCTGCGGGGTCGGAAGGCCGACGGGATATACTTGCTGAGCTTCCCGCCAACATTTCTGTAAGACGCATGAACCTCACACCCGTAGAAGGCCGCGGTCCGCTGGCCAATCTATTAATCGACAGCGGCCTGGGAATGCCCCGGCCGCGCAACGTGCTCATCCCCGCCATAATGACGGCGATCCGGAGCGGATATAAAAAGGTCTTTCTTGTCGGCGCCGACCATAGCTGGAGCCGTACTCTCTGGGTAGATGATGAAAATAATGTTGTAAGCGTCCAGCCGCATTTCTACAAGGATGACGAAGCCGAGAAGGAGCGTGTGAGGGCGGAATATGCCGGCTATCATCTTCATGACATCCTCAACAGCCTCACCGTGGCATTCCGGAGTTATTTCGATATCAGGCGGATTGCAGAGCGTCAGGGAGTCGAAATCATCAACGCCACTCCGGAATCATTCATTGACGCTTTTCCGAGATGCGGCTACGCGCAAATGATGCAGCAATCATAGCAGTGACCATCCCGACGACCGCTATAGCGGCCAAGACTATCCCTACGTCGGCCCATGCCAGACGTACGGGATAAGGTATGCTCTCTCCTCCTATCGTCCCCTCGATGCGTATCAGTCCATAATATTCCTGGAGCAATGTCAGCCCTGCGCCGAGAATGATGCCGCCGATGCCGCCCAGCATCGAGACATATACGCTCTCCCATCCGAAGACTGCCCCTATCCTCCCTTTTGACATTCCCAAAGCTCTCAGGGTCGACAGCGACCGGCGCTTTTCCAAGACGAACATCGTCATAGTCGAAATTATATTGAATGAGGCTATGACGAGGATAAAGAAAAGGAGCAGGGCCGTGACCCATTTTTCTATCTCCACCATTCTGAAACTGACCTCCTCCAATCTCGCCCGGTCCTTGATTATGAATTCCGCCTGCGGGTCGTCGGGCTCTCCGAGCAAGGGTGATCCGTTGAGATGCATGGCAATGTTCTCGGCGGTCGAGGATATATCCGCTCCCCGGCCAACCTTGACCTGAATGGATGAGGCCTCCGTATCATATTGAAAAAGTCCACGGGCGACATCTATCGGGACGTAGACTGACGTTGCGTCATATTCGGATTGATCAGCCTTGAATACTCCGGCGACCACGATGCTGTCGGTAAAGAATGAACTCAGGGGATTTGCCGGATTTATCCGGCCTTCCCTGCGTGGCGCGAAGATAAATATAGGATCCTCTCCGGGATTGTAGGCGCTCAGTCGCTGTCCGACACCGACCGATATCAGACCCAATGGCGTCTCATGCTCGATGGCGTCATCAGGCATAGGGCTTCCGGCCACTATCAGAGAATCGATCGAGGTCAACCTCCTGAACTCCGAGGGTACGACGCCGCGGAGCATGACAGGCATCTCCATGCTATTGAAAATTACCAGAGCCTGATCTTCGATGGCAGGCATGGCTACTTCTACGCCCGTGATCTCGCTGATCTCGGCGGCAAGCATGTCGCCGTCATCTATGACCTTTCCCTCGCGTGGAGTCACCAGAATATCCGGTTGGATGCGCGAAGAAGAAGTAGACAGGACATCCCGGAATCCGTTGAAAACCGACAGCACACAAAGAATTGCGGCTGTGGCAACAGCCACACCCACAACCGACACCACCGCAATGGCGCTCACCGCGCCATACGCTTTCTTAACCCATAGATAGCGCCACGCTACGCGCGGCGCAAGCCCCCGCAATAAATTCATTTCTCGAGCAAGCGGTCGATATTGTCGATATAATCGAGTGAATCGTCAAGATAGAACTGCAGATCAGGACATTTACGCAGCACCTGCTTCACTGCCTGGGCAAGATCATAACGCACGGTCTTCGACTGCCTCTGGATATTTGCGAGAATCTCCTGAGATTTTTCAGGCGGGAAGATACTGAGATATACTTTCGCTATGCTCAGATCCGGGCTGACCCTCACTGCGCTTACTGAAACCAGGACGCCGCCCATGGCGGCTGTCTGACGACGAAATATCTCGCTCAGCTCCTTCTGGAGCATACGGGCGATTTTTGCTTGGCGTTTTCCTTCCATATTCTTTCTGTAATTTTCGCGCATTGCGCGCGTGTTGCTTATATGACCTATAACACGCAGAACCCGATTATCGTTTACGTATTATCGTCAATCCGTCGCGCAGCGGCAGAATGACTGACTCCGTCTCAGGGTCGGCTGCTACCGTTTCATTGAATTTTCTGACGCCCTCCGTCTGTCGGTCATGACGCTTGGAATCGATTACATGGCCGTCCCAGAGAGTATTGTCGGCGACAATGCATCCTCCGGGCCGCAGCAGCCTTTTGGCCTCCCGGTAATAATCGGCATATACGCGCTTGTCGGCATCAATGAATATCATATCATAATCTTCCGGCTTCAATCCCGGCATCACCTCCAGAGCATCCCCTATGATAAGATTCACGAGATCGCCATATTCGGAGCGGGCGAAGACCTCGCGCAGAAATATCTCATTCTCGTCGAAGATCTCGATAGTGTCTACTCGGGGTGCCGCTGACCCTGCATCGGCCGATTTATCGACCTTACCGCCCTCGCCGTCGAGATTGCCTGCGACTCCCTCGGCCAGACATAGAGTGGAATAGCCCGTAAATGTCCCGAGTTCGAGTATGCGTCGCGCGCCGGTCAGGCTGACGAGCATCTTCAGCAGGCGCCCCTGAAGATGACCCGAACACATTCTGCCATGGACCATCCGGAGATTTGATTCCCTCATCAATTTATGGAGTTCCTCAGGCTCCGCATCTATATGGCGGTCGATATATTCGTAGATTTCTTCCGTGATCTCCATGATGACTATTTCTCAAGCAGGGATTGGATGGCGAGTGCATAGCCCATCTTCCCGAGGCCCGAGATGATACCTTTGCAGACGGGAGCCGTCACGCTGCGCCGGCGGAATTCCTCGCGACTGTGGATATTGGAGAGATGGACTTCAATTACCGGGACCGGCACGGCGGCAATCGCATCGCGCATAGCTATGGAATAATGGGCATAGGCGCCCGGGTTGATCACGATTCCGGATACCTCGGGATTAAAACCGAAAGTCTGGATGGCAGTGACCAATTCCCCTTCAGAATTCGACTGAAAGAACTTCAGCCATACTCCGTCGGAGAAGACCGGCTCGCAATCCGCGCGACTGTCGGCCTTACCCGGCTCACTGAAATCCGGAGCGTTGAAGATTCTGACGGATTCAAATCTTTTCATCAGCCAGCTATTGATATCTTCCAGAGACTCATATCCGTAGACGTCCGGCTCGCGCTTACCGAGCAGATTGAGATTCGGACCGTTGATGACAGCAATCATGAAGTTATATTATAAGTTTCGCAAGTAAGTAACATTTATTCCGCCACAATTATAGTCCGCGCTACGCAAGCCACGGATTGGATTGGGAGATGAGCTGCAACGGCAGAATAGAACCATTAAGATACGAAAAAAGAGCAGTAGGAAACCGAAGTTTACCATACTGCTCTTCCTCTCTCCTCGGCGGTGCGGACGGGACTCGAACCCGCGACCCCTAGCGTGACAGGCTAGTATTCTAACCAGCTGAACTACCGCACCAGTCTTTATGAGATTTCATTTTCGGCTTGGCTCTCTCGCCTCGCTTTGCGAGCGGGTCTCAGTTGTTTCCCGTTTGCGAGTGCAAAGTTACAACCTTTTTTCGGTTCCACCAAATTTTTAGACAAGAATTTTTCAAAAAAATTTCACTTTTTTCATAACCCCCTATAAATCAACACTCATAATTTTACTCTTTTTTTCGCTTTTTCATGCTTTCCCGATTTTCCAACGAAAAAGCCTGTCGCATCAAAAAAACTATCTCGCCAGCTCAAGATATCGATGCAGCCAATATGCGCGCAATTCTTGCATCGGCACCATCAATCGCTCCGGATCATTGACGGGAGATATGTTGCGGCCGTTTAGGCGCATGGCGGCATATATCGCTCCGCTCGGCGCGCGGGAGTAGATGATAGCGAGATTGGCCGCCAAAGGAGTCAGTCGGGCATCGCTCCATTCATTATAAAGGGAGTCATAGTCGAGAGGCAGCCCCGTAGACGTCGGGACTCCGAGCAGCGAAAAGATCGGAAGCAGCGTCTCGGCGTGCCCGAATATGCCGTATAGGCCGGGGCCTGCAGTGCCGTTTTCGATAGCAATCTGTTCATCGATCAATCGAAAAAGTACGTCGGTCGCTCCCTTGGCCGGGATCGTGGAGAGGGGAGAAAGGGAATATTGAAAATATTTCTCGAGATTAGTGACGTGCCAGCATGCCGCATAATCCTCGGGAGTCATCCATTCGGTCGTAGGCGCGGGAAGACCCATCGCCCGCAACCCTTGCAAGACTTTATACAGATCATAAGTCAACTGCCGGAGCTGCTTATCATCCATCCCTGATTTTTTCCCTATAAGTTCTAATGCGGGGCTTACGGGCAATGTGCGGGCCGCGTAATCTTCGTAAGCCTCTTTCCAATCCCCCTGCTTGCGCCATCCGACGTAAGCCGGATCTACCGCAAAGAAACGTGTGAGCCGGTCAAAGGCATGTCCGGATGATGCCGTAGTAGGGATGCCGTCGATAGTGTCAGCGATCGCGATGATGAATTGATCCATGGTCTCTATGACGCGGGGCACGTAGGAACTCTCACCCTTTACTCCGCCGCCATCCTTCACGAAGACCTCCGGAAACATCCTGACCATCTCGCGACCCAACCGCAGTTCCTGCTCTTTGCCGATAGGGCTTAGCATTCCCCATTGGCCCGCGGTAGACGTGCGGATGCGCTCCATCAGGGCGAGGCAGGCTTTCCCTTTGCCGGTCAGCGAACCCCGCCGGCGAGCCTCGTTGAGGATCTTCTCGACTGCGAGAATCTTATTCTCGGAGGTCAGATACCGCGCGCCATGGCGGGCGATATACGATATCCCGACGGGCCGCAGAGAATCAGGAATGACTCGCGGCTCCACGGCAGAAAAGTCATAAAGCGACATCGAGCCGTCAAGTTCAGCGGGGAGCGCAGTCTCGGCCGCTACCGGGAAATATATACACGCGGCGAGAAGAAGATAGAGCAGTTTTTTCATTGGATTTCGGGTTTTAGAGATGGGATCTTATGACCTTAATGACTTAAAAGAAAGAATAAAAAGAAAGACGCTAAGTCGCAGGCAACATTTCACTCATGGCTGTCAGAATTTCAAGCGCGCGGCTGACGGTCGCTACATCTTCTATAAGCAGCGACCTCCGGCCGCTTACATCGCGGAGCCGGCAAGTGCGGAAATTTTGCTGGTAATAGCTCAGCACTCGCCCGAAGGCGGGAGATTCGTAATAAGCCTTATTGTCGTCGCCTACGAAATATAGATACATCTTACCCCCCTTAAGCGTCAGGCGCTCAATTCCGAGCCGTCGTGCCAGCAGGCGCAACGGCACGACCTTTATAAGTTCGGAGGCTGTCGACGGTATCTCGCCGAAGCGGTCGCGGAGATGGGCGGCGAAGATTTCAGTCTCTCTTGCCGACTCCATATTATCAAGCCGCTGATAGAGCATGATTCTTTCACTCTCCTGAGGGACATAATCGGGAGGAAGACGCAACTCAAGGTCACTCTCTATGACGCAATCCGCCACAAATTCGGCATCGCCGCCCGAGTCGCGGGTCATGTCGTCGAAGGAATCGGCAAACTCCTCTGTCCTCAATTCCATGACGGCTTCTTTCAGTATCTTCTGATAAGCCTCGTAGCCGAGATCGGCTATAAATCCGCTCTGCTCGGCTCCGAGCAGATTTCCCGCGCCACGGATGTCAAGATCCTGCATAGCTATATGGATGCCTGAGCCCAGGTCGGAGAAGGATTCTATAGCCTGAAGGCGCCGGCGCGCCACCGGAGTAAGCGGCAATCCGGGAGGCACAAGCATATAGCAGAAAGCCTTTCGGCTTGAGCGCCCTACTCTTCCTCTGAGCTGATGAAGCTCGGAGAGTCCGAAGTTCTGCGCATTATCGATGATGATCGTATTGACATTGGGCATGTCAATGCCGTTTTCCACTATTGTCGTGGAGAGCAACACGTCGTAATCGTGGGCCGCGAAGTCGATAATGGCTTTCTCGAGTTGTTCGGGAGGCATCTGCCCGTGGGCGGTCACGACGCGGATTCCGGGAATAAGACGCTTGAGCCGGGCTTCAATCTCGGTCAGGTTATTGATTCTGTTGGAAATGAAGAATACCTGGCCGTTGCGGCTGAGTTCGAAGTTGACGGCCTCGGAGACGACATCGTCGTCGAATCCCGAGATGGTCGTCAGGATCGGTTGGCGGTTGGCCGGCGGAGTATTGAGAGAGGAGAGGTCGCGGGCGCCCATCAGTGAGAACTGGAGCGTGCGCGGTATGGGAGTTGCCGACATCGTGAGAGTGTCGACGTTGACTTTGAGTTGCTTCAGTTTCTCCTTGACCGCCACTCCGAATTTCTGCTCCTCGTCGACGATCAGCAGTCCGAGATCCTTGAACTTCACCTGCTTGCCGATGAGTTTATGAGTGCCTATGAGGATATCTATCTTCCCTGCTTCCAGATCGGCGAGTATCTGCTTCACCTCTTTGGGTTTGCGCGCACGAGATATGAATTCCACGCGTACCGGCAGATCGCGGAGTCGCTCCCTGAAGGTATTGTAATGCTGCATGGCAAGGACCGTCGTAGGGACAAGCACTGCAGTCTGCTTCGAGTCAGCGGCAGCTTTGAAGGCGGCGCGCACCGCGAGTTCCGTCTTGCCGAATCCTACGTCGCCGCATACAAGGCGATCCATAGGCCGGGATGATTCCATATCGGCCTTGATGTCGGCCGTAGCCTTGAGCTGGTCGGGGGTATCCTCGTAGGCGAAGGAGGCCTCAAGTTCATTCTGGAGATATGAATCGGGCGAGAAACTGAATCCTTTCTCTTCCCGGCGCGCGGCATAGAGCCTGATGAGGTCGCGCGCCATATCCTTCATCTTCTGCTTGGTCTTATCCTTTATACGCTGCCAGGCCCCGGTCCCGAGTTTCGAGATCTTGGGCGGAACTCCCTCCTTACCCCGATATTTCGAGAGTTTATGGAGAGCGTGGATACTCACCAGAATAATGTCATCATTCTGATAAAATAGCTTTATCATCTCCTGCGGCCTTCCGTTGACGTCAGTCTTTATAAGCCCTCCGAAGCGGCCGATGCCGTGATCGACATGCACTATGAAGTCGCCGACCTCTATCTGATTGAGTTCCTTGAGAGAGAGGGCGATCTTTCCGCTGCGTGCCTTGTCGGAGCGCAGACTGTACTTATGGAATCGGTCGAAAATCTGATGGTCTGTAAAGTAGCAGCGCCGCAATTCATGGTCGATGAATCCCTCATGGATCGTGCGGCTGACGGGAGTGAACTCTATCTTGTCGCCGCGGTCGCGGAATATATCGCGCAGGCGTTCGGTCTGCAGGTCTGAATCTGACAGGATATAGATCTGATACCCTTCTGTCTGAAAGCGCGTGAAAGAGTCGGAAATAAGATTGAAATTCTTATGATAGAGGGTCTGCAGGGAACAGGAATAGTCGATGGAGGCGTGATCGTCATTCTCCGACGGCCTGTCGAGGCTGCTCCCTCCGAAATCCACGATTTTAGCTGCCAGGAAGGCATCTTTGAAATTATCGAAATCCACTACTTTCGACATGGCGTCGGCATCCCCCTCGTCGGCTATAAGGGCCGCTTCGGAGAAGGTCTCTCCGCAGATGGCCTTAACCCTGTCGATTACCGAAGATGATGAATGGGCAAGCACTACCAATTCCTTCTCCGCCGCCGATTTCCGCCCTTTGGGCGTCATTGCGAGCATAAATTCGATGAGCGACACTCCGTCGTCGGTATCGGCTGCGCGGGAGGGTATGATGGATATGGATTCAAGTCGGTCGAGCGAGAGCTGCGTCTCGACATTAAAGGATCTGATAGAGTCTATTTCGTCGTCGAAATAGTCGACGCGGTAGGGATATTCGAAGGAGTAGGAAAAGACATCGAGAATCGAACCCCGGCGCGCGAACTGCCCGGGTTCATAGACATAGTCGACCTCCCTGAATCCCAGTTCACGAAGCCGCTTGATGGTCTCGCTCATGATATCTTTTGACCCGGACCTGAGCGTGACGGTCGCCGAGGCAAGATCTTCGGGAAGAGGCACTTTCTCAGCCAGCGCCTCCGGCGAGGCTACAATCCATGTCGGGGGCGTCTTGCCGCGCAGGGCATCGAGAGTCTCAGTGCGCAGGATGCGGGCAGGCTCGTCGGGCTGCCCGTATTTGATATGGCGCTTATATCCTCCCGGGAAGATAGCTGCGCTCTTCGGATTGCCTGAAATCTGGATAAGGTCATTGTAGACGTAGCCGGCGGTCTCCTCATCGTCGGCTACGATAAGATAGGGGAGCGGACGCTTCGGCAGACGCGCGAACAGCATGGCCGGCGCGCTGCCCGGCAATCCGTTGAGCCGGATCCGACGCAGGAGTTTGTCAGAAAGTAAGGTTTTTATCTGAGAGATGCGCTCCTCGGTGGCGAAGAGCGCATCAGCTTCGTTTAGTGTCATCTCTGAAATCTTTATTTCGAATTTATTTCGAAAGGATTCGCTTATAGAGTCCGGGAGTGTGGAATATCTCGGCAGCTTTCTCGATAGCGGGATCCGTCATGAGTTCGCGGTTGACGCGTCCCCAACCCGGGAAATAGCGTGAAGCTATCTCCTCTGTCATGTATTCTTCTATCTTCGGACGCTTTGACTGGAGATCACTCTTCAGGTCATGGTCAAGCTGCTTCTCCAGGGCTTCGATCGAAGCCTTCACTTCCGGAGTCATATACCCCTCCTGATCAGCCGCCTCGCGAAGCTGGTCGATAATCTGGTTGCAGAGTTTATCGTACTTGAATGTCTTCGGGTCAATCGAATTGACGAAGTCTTCGTAGTCGTCGTCGGTGATGACAATATCGGCGGGAGTCGCCGGCGCCGGATGGGTCGCCACGTATTTTGTGGCGTAGTCAAAGATATGGTTGCCCATGACGAGGCCGTAGATGAGAGTGGTCGTCTTGCCCCAGTCTACGATTGAGTCGGGAGTCAGTCCGCCGCCGTCGCGCACTTCGCGGCCGGCCTTGGTATGATAGACGTTGGTCAGCGAGTCGGGCGTGCGCGCCACGCTTCCGTCAGGATTGCGGTGAGAATAATCGAGAGCCTGGATGAGCCGGCCTGACGGGATATAGTATTTGGCAAGTGTGACTTTCAGCAATCCGGAATAAGGCAACTGGCGGGTCCCCTGCACGAGTCCCTTTCCATAGCTGCGCGATCCTATCAGGACCGCACGATCCAGATCCTGAAGCGCACCGGCCGTGATTTCTGATGCCGAAGCCGACCCGCCGTCGAGCAGCACCGCTACAGGGATATCGGGCATCAGGGGATTATGGCGTGTCTTATAGATTTTCTCGCTCGAGGCCGACTTGCCGCGGGTGCGAAGCACTTCCGTCCCCTTCGGCAGGAAATTGCCGAGGATATCGATTGCGGATTCTACCAGGCCTCCTCCATTGCCGCGCAGATCAAGCACTATATATTTTACTTCGGGGTTCTCCTTGAAGGATTCAAGCGCCTTGCGGACGTCGTCGGCCGAACTTTCCACAAACTGATTCAGTTTGATATAGCCCATGTCGCCGCGGACCACACCGCTCCAGGGCACGGCCGGATCCGCCACTTTCTCCCTGACCAGTGTGAAGGTGAGTATGGAGTCGCCGGGAGCGGAATATGGACGCTCTACGGTCACGCTGACCGACGTGCCCGGCTGGCCACGAAGCAGCGACGAGGTTTCGTCAGTAGTCTTTCCGACAACTGAGACGCTGTCTACTTTCAGAATCCGGTCGCCCGGTTTCAGTCCGGCGCGGAGAGCCGGGCTGCCGACGATAGGTTCGGAGATATAGGTATTGCCGTTGCGCCCCTGGATAAATGACCCGATTCCTCCCCATTCGCCCGTCATCAGGCGATTGACGGCTTCCTTGTCGTCATAGGAGTAAAATTCCGTATAGGGGTCGACTGTCGCGAGCATTCCGTTGATAGCGGCCTTGAAGGCTTCGTCCGTGCGGATGGAGTCGACGTAGTTTTCTTCGAGTTCGCGCGTAAGGGCGTTGAAGATGGCGAGATTGCGCTGATAGGCCTCGTCATGGCTGACAGCCGGCTCGGGAGTTGCGGCGAAAGCCGCCGCAGCGATTCCGGCAAGTATGAGCGAGGGGAGCATAAGGCGGCGTGCAAGACGCCGGGGAGATTTTCTTATCATTATTTGTCGTGGATTTCCGGATGAGGGTGATCGATGGTGAAGTGCAGTCCGCGGCTCTCTTTTCTCTCCATTGCCTGGCGCATGATGAGATATGCGACGTTGATGACGTTGCGCAGCTCGCAAAGTTCGCGTGTCGGCTTTGAGACCTTGAATAGTTTTTCGGTCTCCTCGTAGAGTATGTCAAGACGATTCCAGGCGCGCTTCAACCGAAGATCGGACCTTACGATTCCAACGTAATATCCCATGATTTGGTTTACTTCCTTGGCAGATTGGGTAATTAGCACCATCTCCTCCGGATGCGCCGTCCCCTCATCGTTCCATTCCGGGACATCCTCCCTGAAATCATATCCCTGAATAGCCTCCAGAGAGTGGCGCGCCGCAGCGTCGGCATATACTACGGCCTCGATAAGGGAGTTGGAGGCGAGGCGATTGCCGCCATGGAGTCCGGTGCAGCTGCATTCTCCTATCGCATAGAGTCGCTTGATTGAAGATTCGCCGTTGGAATCGACCTTTATTCCGCCGCAGAGATAATGGGCCGCGGGAGCCACGGGAATCATATCCTTCGTAATGTCGATCCCCAGCGAGAGGCATTTCTCATAGATATTGGGGAAGTGGCGGCGGGTCTCGTCGGGATCTTTGTGGGTGACATCGAGATATACATGGTCAGTGCCGTGCAGTTTCATCTCGGAGTCGATCGCGCGGGCCACAATGTCGCGGGGTGCGAGCGAGAGGCGCGGGTCATACTTCTGCATGAATTCCGTCCCGTCGAGATTACGCAGCACGGCGCCATATCCTCGCATGGCTTCCGTGATCAGGAATGAGGGGCGATCTCCGGGGTGATAGAGGGCCGTCGGGTGGAACTGTATGAATTCCATGTCGCTGACAGTCCCTTTCGCACGGTAGGCCATGGCGATGCCGTCGCCCGTGGCTATAAGCGGGTTGGTAGTTGTAGTGTAGACGGCGCCTACGCCTCCGGTAGCCATGATTGTGGCGCGGGCAAGGAATGTCTCGACCCGGCCGGTAGCCTCGTCGAGTATATAAGCTCCGTAGCAGGTTATATCGGGAGTGCGGCGGGTGACGATGCGTCCCAGATGATGCTGGGTGATGATCTCTACCGCGAAGTGATTCTCGTAGATATCGATATCGGGATTGGCTCTGACGGCCTCTATAAGGCTCGTCTGGATTTCGGCTCCGGTATTGTCAGCGTGGTGAAGAATCCTGAATTCAGAGTGGCCCCCCTCCCGATGAAGATCGAATGAGCCGTCTTCCCGGCGATCGAAATCCACTCCGTTGTCGAGCAGAAACCGGATCCCCTCCGGAGCGTTCTTAACGACAATCTCTACCGCCTTAGGGTCCGAAAGCCAGTCGCCGGCGATCATGGTGTCCTTGATATGCTTGTCGAAGTCATCGACGGCAGTGTCCGTGACACTTGCCACGCCTCCCTGGGCGAGAAACGTATTGGCTTCCTCAAGAGAAGTCTTGCATATTAGCGCCACTCGGGCTTTCTGCGCGACTTTAAGTGCGAAACTCATCCCGGCGACTCCTGCGCCGATGACGAGATAGTCATATTTCCTGGCCATTTAATATTTTCCTTCGTAATCAAGTCCGGGCTGCTCCCCGTCAGATTGCTGACGATCGGAGGTCGCAGTCCATAACACGTAGTTACTGCAAATTTAATACTTTTCACCGTCAGCAGAAAGTCTTTTGCCAAAAACTTTGCTTGCAACCGCAAAAAATCCCATGCCGCAAGGGATTCGGCATGGGATTTCGTAATGTATATACGGATCGGATTTCAGATAAATTTCAAATTTTATCCGAGGCGACCTGACGGCATCAGCGCGCCATATCCATCAGGCTGAAGGTAGCGTCGATCTCCTTGGGTTCTTTCTTCCCGGAGAGGATATCAAACATAAAGTCGCGTATCGAGATGGGATCCAGAGATGCGGTCTGACCGTCGGCTTTGGTGCCGAGATCGTAAGTCTTAAGCAGTTGCGGACCGAGGGAAGCTGCCGTCAGCAGGAAATGATTCTGGAATTTGTCGGTATCTATCATGTCGGCGGCCAGGACTTTGCCGATGACTGTCAGCGAGCGGAGCGATTTTCTGCGGTCGTCGCCGATCAGATTGGATTTGACTTCATCGGCCTCAAGGTTCATCGGGATGCGGCCCGACATCTTGTCCTCCTGCATGTCGCGGTAGAGGGCGCCCAGATCGGCAAGGGCGAGATTGTAAAGGCGTGTGTTGGGAGTGGTGATGGGAGCCTCGATGGTGAAGGCTGACGGAAGCAGCAATTGGACAGTGCCGTCAAGCGCGACGCGGGGAGTATTGAAAGTGCCGACTATGGAGTTGTCGATATTGGCCTCCTGGGTAGCGAAGACTCCGCCGATGACAACGCAGTTGTCGAGAGTGACCTCATCGGCATAGATGCTCCCTGCGACGTAGGCGTTGCGCAATGCTACTGACTTTGCGTTGATATCCGAGCAGAAGAGTACTTTCCCTTCAGCGACTCTGGCAGCGACAGAGTCAGCCGAGCCTACGGCCTTATAGAAAATCACGTCTCCTTTGACATCGCCCGAGACATAGACCTCCTTCTGGGCAAATACCGCCCCTTTGACCTCGACCTCTCCCGCGCGCACCTGAATCGTATTGCCGAATATGGCTCCTTCGACTTCAGTATTGCCTTCGATGACGACATTTCTCGTCAGCTCGGAAATCTTCTGCGGGAGTATGGCTCCTCTGACGAGATTATTTTTGAGAATAACTTCATTGACATCGAAGCGTATCTCCTTAAGTTCTTTTTTATTGCTCATTGTAATTGGAATCTTGATTAGTTGCCGGGTTTGACAGTGTGTGAGAGATTGAAGAGGCGGGCAGTCATTTGCGCGACGCGGGCGTCATGAGCGCTGACCGGGGCGCCGGAAGCCTCGTTGTTGTTCTGAGTGAAGTAATCGTTGATTATCCGGGCTTCTTCGGCTGTGACCTGCGATTTCCAGTCGACGGCATCCATACTTGAGGTCAGCGACTCGTGAGCCACATCTTTAAGCAGCGGCGAAGCATAGACATATTGCTCATTGACACCCGGACCCGTAGAGGCCGTCATCACGCAGAAGGGAGTGTCGAGGTAGCAACTCTCCGCGCCCGGCATGAGGCACTTGTCGATTACTCTATCCGTAGCATATTGGATCTCAAGGAATTTCCGTCCTTTGTCGATGGCCTCCGCTGCTCGCTTCTTGGCCAAATTGGCGGCCAGCAGGGAATGGACATGGGCATTCTCTCCCGCTGAGATGGAGACTGTCGATACCGAATCATCGGAAGCTCCTCTCTGTCCGGTTTCATCCATCACTCTGGTCGAATGAAATATGGGTTCGTCGATTGAGTAGATGCGATTTTCAAGCTCCCGGTTGAGGTCGGTGAAAATCTTAAGGTAGCGGTCGCTGATTCTCTGATAGTCTACACCCATCTGGCGCTGCTTGTCGCGGCATCGCTGTGCGAGTTTATTCATCTGAATCAGCAGGGATTCGGATTGCGCCTTGAGCTGGGCTATCTGCTGGGAGATATCTGACTTGACGGTCTTGAAAAATCCCGCCACTATGGTATCGCCTATCTTCTTGGAGGTCTCGTCGATTGTGGCTACATGAGCCGTCTTGGTGGCTACGATCGATCCGGTCAGCAGATCGACGTGCTCCTTCATCACTCCTACCTCGTTGTCGAAGGGGTCGGTGTCGACCGTCACGTCGAAGATTACTTCTTCCGTCACGGATCCGGAATAGCTCGTGGAGCCACCGTTCTGCGACGGAGGATAACTGACTGATCCGGAGTAATGTACGGTCACATTCTTTTTGAAACGTCTTGAATAACTCATAGTCTGAAGGATTGAGGGTTATAGAAACGTTTCTACCGGATGGCGATCGGCCAGAGCTATCATCATCTGCTGGAGCCTCGGATTCATGGAGGTCGTCGCTACCATGCGGCGGAAGTAATCGGAGACTTCGGGTTTGAGAGGTTGGGGAGCCGACCATTGAAATTCTCCGTTGCGGTTCATTGCTGCAAGCCCGTTTTCGATTATCTGCCGCGCCTCCCGGCTGATATTGAGTTCGGAAATATTGATCTGGGTCTGCATGGAGCCGTCCGACGTATAGTTACATTCGCTGACACAGACAGGGATCATCATCAATTCCTCGGGGCGCTCGATATTGCGGTTCAGAAGAATCCTGTCGGTGGTGCGGTTAAGCTTATTGGAGTCAGCTATGAATTTCTCTATGGATTCAATCGCCTTGCCTGCGCGGTTCTTGAGATTGGAGGCGGCGACGGTCTGGGAAGTCCTGATTGATTCCGACTGGCCGATAGGCACGTCGGAGACGAGCTGGTTGCTTCTGTTGATTATCTTCTCGGATTCCGTCGAAGCGAACTTGAGGATGGGGCGGTCGAGTTCCGTGACGCGCTGGCTCAGATTTCTGTTGAGTCCGTTGAAAATCTTCAGATATCGGGCAGAGATCATCTGATAGTCGCGCTCCATGCGGCTCCGGATAGCGAGGAGTTGCTTTTTCTGCTGGTTAAGGCGCATCAGCTGAGCGTCGACTTTACTCTGCAGAGTAGCCATTTTCTGGGATATCTGGGAGTGGATCATGGCGTAAAATCCCTGATTCACTCTTGCGCAGACATGATCGGCCCCCGTCTTCTGGGCGTCAATCACGGCAGCCTGCATTCCGACGACAGCGGTCGTCGTAGCTTCGACATGCTCTTTTACCGATCCGACCTCGCGGGCCATCTCGGTAGTGTCGACATAACAGTCAAAATGATGAGACATGATTATTGTGTTTTAGTGAATTGGGATTTTATTCGTTGTGAGCTGCAGGGGGAGTCGGAGGGGTAGGAGG
>JAIDYR010000109.1 GCA_029057985.1 Muribaculaceae bacterium
GCCGGCTACCTTACGATAAAGGACTACGACCCCGACTTCCAGACCTATACCCTCGACTATCCCAACCGGGAGGTCCGCCAGAGTTTTCTGAAATTCTTAGTACCCTATTATCTATATCCTGAAGAGATCCAACGTCCCTTTTCGATCAAATCGTTCATCCAGGAGGTAAGGGCAGGTGATGCCGAAGGGTTCATGCGTAGGATGGAGACGCTGATAGCTGGCGTTCCCTACAGCGAGAAAGGCTCGGCCGAAGGACACTTCCAGAACGCCGTCTATCTGCTTTTCAGTCTGATGGGTTTCTACTGCAAGATGGAGGAGCGGACTTCCGCCGGCCGTATCGACATCCGTCTGGAGACGGACCGCTGCATCTTCATCATCGAGTTCAAGATCGACTCCACGGCGCAGGCGGCCATGGAGCAGATAGAGGCGCGCAAATATTGGCTTCCCGACCGGCTGAGCGGCAAAGAGATAATCCTTATCGGGGCCAACTTCGATACCAAGACCCGCAGACTCTCCGAAGATCCCGTCATCAAGCGCATAGCGCTTGATAGTTAATAGTTAATAGTTAAAAGTTAATAGGGCCGAAGCTAAAAAAGGACGCGGCCGAGCGTATGCTATAACTAAAAATCCACGCCGGGTTATATCGCACGCGGGTTGTATCTCATGCGGGTTATATCTCATGCGGGTTATATCGCACGCGGTTTATACCTCACGCAGAGTTTACGCAGAGGCGCAGAGCTTAGCTTCGGGGCGTTAGCTTAGTTAATTTTGGCCGCAGAGCAGGCGGAGACCGCAGAGTCGGCTCGCTTCGCCGCCTCAGTTACCATCGCCTTAAGCGCGACCTCATCGCAACCAGGACCTCAAGTCACTCCCAATCGAGTCGTTTCCCGAAGCAAACCCCCGAGTCACTCCCAATCGAGCAATAACCGGAGTAGGACCTAACCGAAACATGACCTATCCGAAGTAGGACTTAACCGAAGCATAACCTAACCAGAGCGAGCGAAGCGACGCGCCCCTCAGCGCCCTCCGCCATCTCTGCGGTCGAAAACGCCTCCCTCCGAAGTAAAACTCAGCGGCTCTGCGTTCCTCTGCGTGATATAAAACCCCGCGCGTGATATACTACCCTCATGAGA
>JAIDYR010000011.1 GCA_029057985.1 Muribaculaceae bacterium
GGGAGGATGGAATGTAATTTATATGTTGATTTGAACAAAATTAAGATTAGCGGGGTTGAAAGTTAAGAATACTAAAGAAGTAAGAAAAATTAATCATGAAATATTGAAAACTATGTTAAGACACACATTTCTTGACGGGATTAGCCGCTATTGGTGGCTACCGTTAGTAACCGGACTTTTATGTATAGCACTGGGAGTGTGGACAATATCTTCGCCGACGACGGCACTGCCGGTAATGGCGGCCGCTTTCGCCTACTGCCTGATAGCGCTGGGAATTTTCGACGGAATCTGGGGCCTGTCGACCACGAAATTTAATCCCTCCTGGGGTTGGGATATATGTCTGGCTGTTATTGACATTGTAGCAGGTGTATGGATGCTTACACTTGATCCTGCTCAGATGACATTGGCATTTCTTTATATAGTAGGGATATGGATAATCTTCGCTGCTTTCAGCGGTGTAGGGCAGATGATGGCCGTATCCATGTATAGTGCATGGACTACATTTTTCGGTATAATTCTTCTCCTTGCGACTCTGTTTTTCACTTTCTGGTTGCTTCTCAATCCGATCGGACTTGGAGTAATGGCATGGATATGGATAGGAATCGCATTGCTTTGTTACGGAGCTTTTCGCGTCACGATTTCTTTCCGGATCCGTTCATTGCGCAATAGATAGCGTAAGTCTCTGACTCCTCTTAGCCAGTTGCTCTGATATCTGATGAAAGAAGCGGCCGACCGATTTAGTCGGAATGCGTGAATGATCATACGAAGCGGCCATGTCCGGGGATGAAAATAAGTAAACATTGCTCCCTTGGCCCGGACAAATGCGTCGGTGGTGATTTCGCGTAGTCCTGTCGAATTGTCCTCATGAGAGCAGACAAACTCAGGAATATAGAGTCCCCTCAATCCGTGGCGTTGCATTTCGAAGACAAAAAGGCTGTCTTCTCCCGCGCAGAATTGTGATCCTCTTCCAAAAAGAGGATTGAAGGAGATCCCGGCAAATTTTACCGCTCCCAATCGGAATGAGATCTCAGGTCCGCCGCAGAAATACCCTTTCGGAGGATTGGCAGCATCGAATGAGTAATCGGGATAATCTCGTTGCGCGGAGTAAGATCTGCATTTCATCAATATATAATCAATCTGAGGATTGACATAATATTGATTCAATAATCGCTCAATGTCACCGACTTCATAGCTGATATCATCATCCGATAGCAATACAATAGGAGCTTCAGCTGCTTCGAGAGCGATCATGCGGTTGGCTCCCCCTCCGTGACTGGAGTTAGGAATGATCAAAAAGTCTTCCCTGTCGGCCAATCCCTCCGGTATATCTTCAGGATTGGCATCTGCATACTGCCATGCGACTATATACCTTACTCCCTCTATCCGGGGGTGATTTAATGAGAGGATTCGTTCGAGACCCTCCCGTCGATACGCAATTATGCAGATATCAAGTCGGAGTTCCATCGGGTGCCCGGGAAATTACTTAGACGCTATAATTTGAGGTCAATGATCTGGAATAGATATCCAGATGCTTCTTCACCACGTCCTTAATGTCGTAATAGACCTCGGCCAGCTGACGCGATCTGCGGCCGAACTTCAGGCAAAGATCGTCATCTTCAAGCAGGCGTTCGATACATTGCGCGAGTTGGAAAGGATTGCGGGGCTCGACCAGGAATCCATTGCCGTCAATCGTGTCGCGGCATCCGACGCTGTCGCAGGTGACTATAGGCAACCCTGCGGCGGATGCTTCAATCAGAGCCAACGGCACTCCCTCCCTGTAATAGCTCGGGAAAGCCATTATTCTGGAGGAAGCGAGGACCTCGTTCATATTATTGATATGTCCTCCCCATACAATATATTTCCCGTCACACAATCGCTCCATTTGCTCCGGCCGCATTGAGTCAGGATTATGATGGCAGGCTCCGCATATAAGGAACTCAACCTTATTTTCCCATCTCGGACGCAGGAGTTCGGCAGCGGCAATCAGATCTTCCACTCCTTTACTTTTCAGCAGACGGCCACTGAAGACAACCCTCATTCTTCCATCCGGAAGATATGCAAGTCCGGTCGGGTGACTGAACTTTTTTAGATTTACTCCGGAGCCCTTGATATATTCGGTCGTATTCAGTGAGATTATGTGTCGGCTATTGAGAATTTCCTCGTCATCATGATTCTGGATTATATTCACTGAATTCTTTTTACCCCGGCAGAGGATGCGGAGAGCGGCAGAAATAACTCTGGCCTTATACGAGGCAGGATTCTGGAATGCTATGCCCAATCCGCTGTAAGCATTTATAATACATCCGGAAGTCCCTGCAATCTTCGCGGCCAGATTGCCGAGCAGAATCATCTTGACTCCTACGAAATGAAAGACGGCATCGCGGCGTTCATGGAAGAGCGCAACGAGATGACGGATGGTGAGCATTGAGGAGATAGGCCCTTGACCTGAATGGGGCGAGGGCAGGGGGATATAACCGAAGCCGGCAGCTTCGATAGATGGTCCGCTGCCATTCTCTCCTCCGGCGATTGTGACATTCCATCCTTTTGCTATCGCAGCCATTCCTACTTCCAGACGATGCGACAGGAAGAAGCGGTCGTCGGCTACGACTATGACCAGTTCCCGCCCTTCGGTGGCGACTGATTCAGGAATCGGATGATTGATATTCATGAGTTTTTAAGGTCTGTTTTTGAAGGTAAGGTTAAGTCTATTAGCGGATTACTGCTGTTTTACGGTTCCGCAGGGTATAACCGGAGCGACTGAATCACTCCGACAGATTCTCCTACGCAGAAGCTCCATGTCGGCATGGGTCTGCCGGGGATAAAAGGGCGAATGGATTTCCCGTTCGCCCGGTTTGAGTTCAAAAGTAAAGTCATATACAGGCTTCCTTTGATTAGGATCCAAGGAGTCATACATGATCATATAATCGAATGCAAGCCAAGCCCGGCGGTAGACAATCCCTTTGTCGAGCCAACTGCAATATGGATAATACATTTCAAGGCGTCGTCCTTCTCCGGTCAGAGGCATAGGATCGAAGAGACTTTTATTTCCGATTAACCCGGCTAAAACTACGGCGCCCCACCATCCGAATGTCAATGCGCGGCTCCGACATTCCTCAAGCGACATAGCCAATCCAATAGCCAGCGCCGGAAGCAGCAACATCGAGAGGCGGCCGAACGCTATTACCTCAAATCTCATCAATTCAAGAATAGAATATGAAATAAGAATCATCCCGAACAGAGATTTCGATCGTTGGCCATCTTTAGCACGAAGAAGCAGCAGGGCAGCTCCGAGGGGTATCAATATATTGCAGAATCCCAATCCTATATATCCCTTGAGATTCAGCGAAGCGCCCTCCAATATTGTCTCACCATACTTCAGGATATATTCTGATTGGAATCCATATCTCCCGATTGCGGGAAAAGCATCGAGCAATGGCAGACTCACAAGAATAAGCCATTTTAATCCGAATGCAACTGCCGGAGCCAATAAGAGGCACACCAGCAGATTCCGAGAGCAACCGAAAAACCGGCGTAATCCCGTTGAGCACATAATAGGCAACCACGCCATTGCCAATGCGCTCAGATGGAATACCGCTCCGATCAGAAGTTTTATATAGAAGCGTCCGAAGCGCCGTCTTTCCAGATCCGGGATGCCGGCAATCAGGCATCCTGCGGCTGCTCCGGCCAACATAGTCTCAAAGTCGAGTATGATATATCCGAAAAGACACCAACACGCTATTCCGACAAACCATAAACGGGTATATTTTCTCAGGACTATTGCAAAAGATAAGTTGAGGATCAATGCGCATAGCATCTGCCAGGACCATAGTCCGATGCCAAGAGACTTCAGCATGATTAGAATCCAGGCGTGACGTCCTCCTTGGCTTCTGCCGAGACTGTCGGCCGTCATATCTTTTAATGCCGGAAGATAGTCGTATCGCCCCATGGAGATGATAGTGTCGATTCCCACACTATATCTTAATCCGGCGAGCAGGCAAAGCGCTCCGATTACTATCCAGAAATATAGAAGCCAGGCATCTCTGCGTGTATTTATCCGAATGAATGAATGTCGGGAAGCCGGATTTCCCTCAACGTCGGGAGTCGAAATTCCGGTGCCGGAGGTGGGTGATAGGGCGATATGCAACGAATTATGGCGGAGATCATGAAAAATGATCCCAGCCGCTATAGCCGTTATGATTGCAAAATATTGCCACATAAATGCCCTACTGCATGTTCGAAATCTTCCGTTGAAGAAAGTCTATGAGTCCATTCAATTGCATTACGCACCTTTTCGGAACGCAAAGCGTCGTTTTCGATCAGAGTTCTTATTGCAGAAGCTAAAGAGGCTGCATCCCGGTCTGCCGCGAGCATCCCTCTTTCTTCGTCGGGTCCGATGACATCAATGACTCCGCTATTGCGGAAAGCGACGACCGGAGTAGAAGCCATCATGGCTTCTGCGAGCACGATGCCGAAGCCCTCAGCTTCTGACGGCAAAACGAAAATATCCGCTTCTGCCAGAAGCCTGCGCTTCCTGTCTTCAGATACATAGCCTTCCGGGGAAACATCAAGGTTCCACTCGGTTGCCATCGCGCGCAAAGACTCGGAATAATTCTGATCTACCTCTTTACCAGCTACCTTAAGGTTAATTTTGAGTCCTTCATGTTGTAAAAGTCTCATGGCTTCGAAAAGGTAAGTCAAGCCTTTTCGGGGTTCGATCGTGCCTATAAAAAGTAATTTGACACAATCTTTGGCAAATTTACGTGTTTTTTTCGAGATTTCATTATAAACCAAAGATTTTTTTATATCGGTCTCCTCTTTTTTTTCTACGGGTTCATTATATTCCGGAGGATCAAATGGGATAGGGATCCTGACTAAGCGCTGCAATTTGATTTCCCGGCGCAGTATCCGCTCGGTAAATTCTGAGGGTATCACGCTGACGGATAGTTTTTTTATGAAGAGGAGTTCAGCAATTTTATAAATTTTTCCCTTAAGGCCGCTCATCTGGATATATAGCGGATGATGGGTGATGCCGATTGCAGTCGCTCTATGAGCCCGCAGATAAAAAAGACTTGGCAGAAGATAGAGGCACTTTGAAGTATTGAAAATCCAAGCCGGAGATTTAAGATTCTTCCTTCTATAATCCCTTGATATCCTTCTTATATTTTTGAGGGTTTTCCACGGTAAGAGGAGCTTGCCTCCGGTCTTACCCGATGAGCGGTCTATGACAAGCGTTCCAACTCCGGAATCAAGAACCTTCGAGGCCGCCTTCACGAATTTAAGATTATAGCGGTCGCCACCTGAGATTCCTGCCGGCTCTTGAGGATGGCAAAAGATCATCTCCGCCGGGGAGTATAGTTCGCAGAATCTGCGGGCCGTCGTGGCGGAGTCAGATTCTTGAGGGATTTCAATCCGGCGATCCCGGGTAATAATGTCTTTCAGGCTATCCTCCAAGGCCGAGAGCCAATCAGATATGCTCCATCCGTGAATACGGCGAAATAGCCGGGTATCCATGCATGCTTCATCCGGCACGATTTCACCGGCTACTACACCCAGCCCTGCCGCCTGCGCTTCCATGGCAGCCAGTCCCACCCCTTCGAAAACAGAGGGGAAAAGAAATGCGTCGGCTGCACTAAGCCATTTTTCAGCATCACGGCGCTCACCTAAAAATCTGACATTTGTCAGACCTAATCCCTCAGCCTTCTTTTTTAGGGATGGAAGTAGCGGGCCTTGGCCAATAATAACATATAACCGATCTGAATTCCTGTCGGCTTCTGCCATGCGGAGAATATGCAACTGATTCTTCTGTTCGGAGGCACGCCCGATATTGAGTATAATCCGGGTTGATTCATCGATCCCGAATTCTTCTCTTATTTCCTTGCGGGCCTTGGAATCAAACCGGAATCTTTCGGAGGAAATGCCATTGTGTATTATCTTGCGCCGGGCCCCTCCCATGGGAAACATCCAATCCAGAGCTTCTCTTGAGCACCCGACGAGATCTGTAGCTCCTCGGGCGTGGCGGCGAAATTTTAGAACTCTCAGGAGGCGTCGAAGTCCTCTGATATCCTGATGAGCATTATGGCTATGCGCGATTCTGACAGGAATCCCGAGTGATGCTGCCTCCAAATTGACCTGCGACATTTCTCTATGGCTATGGCAATGGACTGCGGTATACTCTCCCTCTTGCAATATGCGCCTCAATCGGCGGCGATAATCTTTGTCATTGCCGGAGTAGGGAAGGCGCAGTATCCGCGCTCCCAATTCTTCGAATAAAGCCTCATTATCACCTTCTTCCTGAGTGAGAATGTCAAATTTAAAACGTTGCGGATCTGAGAATCGGATAATATCTTCGATCACTCTCTCGACTCCTCCGCAGATAAGCCGCGGATAAACGTGAAGGATTTTCAGCCGATTTGGCAGATGATATGGATTGGAGGAAAGAGATTTCATTGAATCCGGATATTATCGGGAGAAGGCTTGCGTTTCGTAAACTCTTTTATCTTTGTGATAATCAGGTGCAGATCGCGGATGCCAAGCGCGCGTAGAATCAAAGGATACAGGATGATGATTGCTGCTATGCATACTAAAAGCTTAAGAATATCCGTATCTGCGTAGTGAGCAGCCCCAAGTCCGGCAATAGAAGCCAAAGAAGCTGCCAGTAAAGGTAACGTTACTGATTTCAGTAAGATATCCCATACATTGCTGACTTTTTTCAGAGCATAGGCGGCCGTCACGCTCATTGATATAAAGGAAGATATGGCGAAGCCTATGCATATCCCTTTCAGACCGAAACGGAAACTTATAAGCAATACGGCGAGCCCTATCACTTTCCTCACAATCTCAATCTTCATGAGTCCCGAAGGATTGTCGGATGCGAGGATCAAGGTCAGATTAAGTCCGTCGAACGGAGTCCAGATCATACCTAAGCAGAGCCATGCGAGCAAAGGACCTGTCTCAAGCCATTTATCGCCAAGAACGACAGCGACTATCGGTCCTGACATGACAGCCAGAGCAAGCATTATCGGGAATGCTACGCACATGGTCATCCCCGTCATTCTTTTGAAGTATTCAATCCGATGCCCCTCATCCTCCCCGCACTTGCATAGGATCGGGTATGACACCCTGCGCACTACCTCACTCATACTTATCGACGGGACGGATGCAAACTGTCGGGCACGGGTAAAAAGACCGACGTCTCCTACCGGCATCAGTCGCCCGATAATTATAAGATATGAATTAATATACGCTACGTCAGCAAGCCTGGCTCCTATTAGATTAAGACCATATTTAAAGAGTGATTTCTGAGGTCTGGCATCAGAAAGCACTTGAATATTGCGGCCGTTCTCCCGGTATCGTTGAATATCCGAGGCATTAGATCCGTCGCTCTTATCAGCCGGCATTGCCTTCTTAGCTGCAAAATAGAGCAAGACAAGCATACTCAAGGCTTGAGTGACCATATATATGGCTATTGACCATACTCCAAGTCCGATGGCGGAGCATACTATACCTGTCGAGCCGGAAATAATCAGCGACAGAACTGAAGCAATGGCCCTGCGTCGATATGCAAGCTGACTCATCAGTATAGCTTCCGGCAGACAAGCGCCCGCCTGCAGGGGGACTGTGATTCCTACGATGCGGGTCAGTCCGATCAGCCGCGGCTCATTATAAAAGTAAGCGACAGCCGGAGCGGCGAACCATAGGACCAGATATATCAGTGCGCCTGCGGAAAAATTAAATATTGAAGCCCTCTTTCTGTCATTGCTCCTTTCGATTCCGCGTGCCACCAAAGCCTGAGTCATCCCTCCCGAAGCCAGGGCCTCGCCTATCTGAATAAAAATCAGGAGCATTCCGATCAAGCCATAGTCAGCCGGAGTTAATAATCTGGCCATGACGACAGTCACGACAAATCCGAGAAGCTGTGTGGAGCCTCTTTCCGTCAGACTCCAGACGACCCCGGAGAATGCGCGCCGCCCCGTCGATACTCCTTGATGATTATCGCAGCCTGATGTCACCCTTTTCGATATGACTCAGAAAATCTTCGTATGCAAGCCGGATCCCTTCGGGAAGTTCGGTCTTATATGTCCAGCCCAGACCTGTAGCCTTACTGACGTCAAGGAGCTTACGTGGGGTGCCGTTAGGTTTGGAAGTGTCCCATTCGATTTTACCTTCAAATCCGACAGTCTCCGCTACTAATTCAGTCAGCCGACGAATCGACAGCTCTTTGCCGGTCCCGGCGTTGACAGTCTCATTGCCCGAATAGTTATTCATAAGAAACACGCAGAGCGAGGCCAGATCATCAACATAAAGGAATTCTCTCAGCGGACTGCCGTCGCCCCAGCAAGTGACGGATTCCGCGCCATTGACCTTCGCCTCATGAAAGCGACGTATCAGAGCGGGGAGCACATGGCTGTGTTCGGGATGATAGTTGTCATTGGGGCCATAGAGATTGGTAGGCATCACGGAGATATAGTCCGTGCCGTATTGGCGATTGAGGTACTCGCAATATTTTAGGCCGGAGATTTTTGCCAATGCGTAGGCTTCATTGGTCTGCTCCAGAGAGGAAGTCAGCAGGCAGGATTCTGGCATCGGCTGAGGAGCCAGACGCGGATAGATGCAGGAAGATCCGAGAAATTCAAGTTTCTTTACTCCGTTTTTCCATGCTGAGTGAATGACATTCATCTCAAGCGTCATATTCTGCCACATGAAATCGGCCGGGGCAGTAGAATTGGCAACGATTCCTCCTACCTTGGCAGCGGCAAGGAATACATATTCAGGCTTTTCCATGCGGAAGAACTCCTCTACGGCGCGCTGGTCGGTGAGGTCCAGTTCGGAATGAGTGCGGGTGATTATATTAGAATAGCCCTGCCGTTGCAGTTCGCGCACAATAGCGGATCCGACCATGCCTCGATGGCCGGCAACATAAATCTTAGCGTCTTTTTCCATCATGACAAAACCTTATTTTACAATTCCTTTTTCAAGATATTCCGCGAGATTGGTCTTGACGTGTTCCGATGCGCGTTCGAGCGCCACTTTCTGCATGTCATTCTCGACCATGATGCGTACGAGATTATCGAAGCTTGTCTTAAGCGGATTCCAGCCGAGTTTCCGGCGTGCCTTTTCCGGATTGCCGAGCAGATTGACCACGTCGGTCGGTCGATAGAAGTCGGGTGAGACTTCGACCACCACCTTCCCCGTCTTTTTATCGATCCCCTTTTCGTTCTCTCCTTCACCTTCCCACTCCAGTTCGATTCCTGCGTAGTGGAACGCAAGCGTTGCAAATTCGCGAACGCTATGTTGTTCGCCCGTAGCGATTACGTAATCTTCAGCTTCCGGCTGCTGAAGAATTAGCCACATGCATTCTACATAATCCTTGGCGTATCCCCAGTCGCGCAGACTTGAAAGATTGCCCAGATAAAGTTTGTCTTGCTTCCCCTGGGCGATGCGGGCGGCGGCAAGCGTAATCTTCCGGGTGACGAATGTCTCGCCGCGGCGTTCCGATTCATGATTGAAAAGAATTCCCGAACAGCAGTACATACCGTAGGCTTCGCGATATTCCTTGATTATCCAGTAGCCGTAGAGTTTGGCTACCGCGTAAGGACTATATGGATGGAAAGGAGTATTCTCATCCTGCGGCACCTCCTCCACCTTGCCATATAATTCCGAAGTGGAAGCTTGATAAATGCGGCATGTCTTGTCAAGCCCGTTGATGCGGACTGCCTCCAGCACACGGAGCACGCCGACTGCATCGGTATTGGCAGTATATTCAGGCACGTCGAAGCTTACCTGCACATGACTTTGGGCAGCAAGATTATAGATCTCATCGGGTCGCACTTTCCCGATAACTTTTACCAGACTCATTGAGTCCGCCATATCCGCATAATGGAGATGAAAGTTGGCGTGTCCCTCAAGATGAGCGATGCGTTCACGAAAATCTATTGAAGAACGTCGGATGACGCCATGTACATCATATCCCTTATCGAGAAGTAATTCGGCAAGATAAGAGCCGTCTTGTCCGGTCACGCCGGTGATTAATGCTTTTTTCATTAGATATAATTATGCGAATGAGTCAATAATAGGCGAATCGGGTGGAGTCATTTGAGGCATAGCCCTGCCGGCGTTTTTAGTCACGCTGTCGATTCATGCGAATTTATTTTTGGAGTTAATATCTTTAACTCCGGGTCTAACTCCGGGTCTTGCTATAGATTTATAATCCTTATACCAGTTGATAAAGCGGCGCAACCCATATTCCAGGCTTGTCGTCGGCTTATACCCGAACTGAATATGAAGTTTGGAAGAATCTGCCAGAGTCGAATGTACCTCTCCGTGTTGCATCGGAAGAAGAATTGTGTTGGCTTCTTTCCCGGTCAATTCTTCAAGTAAAGCCACGAAATCAGTTATCAATGTAGGGTATCCATGTCCGATATTGATGACGTCATGCTGAGGGGAAGTATTGAAGATATTGCCTCCTTTTATTATAATTCTTCTGACTGCTTCGGCGACATCATCAATATACGTGAAGTCGCGACTCAACTGCCCTCCGTTATATAGAGTGATTTCTCTGTCATTGAGCAATGCATCGGTAAAGATATATGGAGCCATGTCAGGGCGTCCCCATTCGCCATATACGCTGAAGAATCTGAGTCCGGTCATCTTGAATCCATATAGGTCGGAATAGACGTTGGCCAGCATTTCATTGGTGCGCTTTGAGATGGCATAGACTGATTTCGGGGCTCCGTTAGCGTCGGATTCCCTGAATGCATGAGGGGATTGCTCGCCATATACCGAGCTGCTGGATGCGTAGAGAAGACGCTTGGCGCCGCAGGCTCTGCAAATCTCAAGGATTCGCATGAATCCCATGACGTTACTGTCAAGACATTCTTCAGGATGAGTTATCGAATATCTGACCCCTGGCTGAGCCGCAAGGTGCAGGATGACGTCAGGCTGGAATTCGACAGCCAATCTTTCAGTCTCGCGATCTCTGATATCGAGTCTGCTGAATGTGATCTCCGGGAATCTCTGACTTCGGAGGATTCTTACATCGCGTACGGCGCATAAAGAGCTTTCCGCATAATCCCTATCGGATGCGAAGACTTCATTCATATCCGCTCGATTGAATCCGCATCGGACCAATCTGTCGATCTTAAGCGCAGGGTCATAGTAGGAGTTGAGATTGTCGATGCCCAACACCTCTATGTGACTTTCGGCCAGGAATTCCGCCACTCTGCTACCTATAAATCCGGCCGCTCCTGTCAGAAATACTTTCATTTCATTGATGGATTAGCCGCTACGCTCAGTACACTCTCCAATGCTTCGCGACGATTGGGCGACATGTCGAGATAGCGTCTTGTGGCCGACAGGCGATGAATATCGCTTCCGACAACATTATACATTCCTTTCTTCAGCAGCCATTCAGCCTTCTTGCGGGCAGTCTCACCATACATTCCGACTATCGACAATATATTCATCTGGAGAATTACTCCGCGACGCTTGAGTTTTTCGTAATCATTCTCATTCATATATCGGTAGCGTTCGGGGTGGGCGAGTACCGGATAATATCCTGCGTGCTTGATGTCATCGATAAGCTCGTCGAAATTCATCGGGGGAGAGAAATAGGAAGTCTCGACAAGCAAGTGTTTTCCTTCATCTCCAAGAGGAAGGAAATCATTTTTCTCAAGCCGCTCCTCAAAGAGGGAGTCGAGCATATTCTCCGCTGCGAGACGGAGTTCGATATGACCGTCGTATTCAAGGCAAAGCTCGGCGAAGCGCTGACGCAGGAAGGAAGTCTCGTTAGGGAAATCTTCCATGATATGAGGTGTCAGCCATACTTTCTTGACGCCCATTTTCTCATAAGCATCAAGAACTTCCAGGGCTTTCTCCATAGTTGGGATGCCATCGTCAACTCCGGGCAGGATGTGGGAATGCCAGTCGGTGAGACTCTCCATAAGTCCCGCCTCGCGCAAACCTTCTATTTTTCTTCTGAATGGCCAGAATCCCATAATCACAAATTTTTTCGGTTATTCTTCAAGCGACTGATAGTTGCCGTAAGTATAGTAACTGCTGTGAGCTTCCTCGGTGCCATTGAGGATGATGCTCATTCGCTTCAGTTTCTTTTCATTATAAAGGATCGTCAGATCCTTTATTGCCGACTTATCAAGCAATCCCGCGCGGATTACGAAAAGAGTAGCATCCGCATAGCGATTGATCAACTGAGTGTCGACAACTACATTTACCGGCGGACAATCGATCATTATTATGTCGTACTGATCTCTTACAGCATTCAGAAAATCACCCAATCGCTCCCCTTCCAGCAGCTCAGCCGGATTTGGCGGACGCTTGCCGATAGGCACGATGCTCAGGCCGCTGACTGATTCTACCGGATAGATGATTCTTGAAGGATCTTCTGTCTTACCCGACAGATATGACGCCAGTCCGCGACCGGGAGTCCCGACATAATCGGAGAGTGACCCATGGCGGAGATCGCCGTCGATCAGAAGTACCTTCTTGTTTTTCAAAGCGAAGGATGCTCCCAGATTATATGCTACGAAAGATTTTCCGGACCCGGGGTTGAAAGAGGTGACAGCCAGGACGCTATGCTCAGTGTTTCGACCGAGCATGAGGTCAATGTTGGAGCGAACTACGCGGAATGCTTCATTGGGCACATCGCGTTTGCCTTCTTCGACAATGGGCTTCGGAGTGTCGATCTCTTTTTGCCGGGCTTTCTTGGACTGGAGGAATCGACGTAGTTTAAGCCGCTTGCCGATCTGCGGAATTTCGCCGGTGAAGGGGATCGGAAGATTGTCGAGGTCGCGACGGCTGTGGACTTTATTGTCGACCATCACGAGGATATAGATCGCCACCGCCGGGATAAGCAGGCCCATTACGAAGGCTACAAAAAGAATAGCATTGCGTTTTGGAGATATCGGCAAGTCGGATCCGAAGGGAGGCGTGATAATGCGGGTATTATATGCGTTGAAAGCCTGTGACAGATCCGTCTCTTCGCGCTTCTGAAGCAGGAAAAGATAGAGCTGCTCCTTGATTGCCTGGTCGCGTTTGATCGTGCCGAGATATTTTGCCTGCGTAGGAGTCGTCGCGAGCTCCTTGAGGCTCTGGCCCTGAGCCGACTGCAGATTGCGAAGGTTGGCTTCGAGAGTCCCGACATATGAATTGACCGAGCGAATCAATGATTCGCGCAGACCATTGGCCTGATGAGTATACGACTCGACTATAGGGTTGTCGGCGCTTGAGTTGCTGATAAGGTTATCCCGCGTCAGGAGTAAGGTATTATATTCCTTTACCAATTGCTCGAGTCCGGAATTGCCGACTCCGGTCAGCACCGGGACGACCTTATTGGCGTTCTTGGGATTATTGATATAATCCTTAATGTAATTGGCCATAGCCAACTGATTGTTGGCCTCGATCATGCTCTTGCTTACGCTCGAAGACTGATCCATATACATTCTGGCGCTGGCTTCGATATCCGGGATATGATGGGCCGACTGGTAATCAGCAATATCGCTGTCTACTTCTCCGAGTTCGCGGATTAACATGGCCAGACGCTCATTGATGAATTCCGAAGTGGCCACGGCCATTCTGTTCTTATCGCGTACCCAGAACTCATTGTAGACTTCGACGATGGTGTTGAGTACGTCCGTAGCCCGATCGATATTGGTATCGGTCATTGTCAGGTCGATAACTTCTGAATCCGAGTCAGTCAGGTCAGCGGTAAGTTTGGCGAGATATTTCTCGATTGCTCCGTGTTCGGAGCTTATAGTGACGAGATATTCGTAAGCTTCCTCTCGCGTATTGGTATATAGCCCGTTGCTATTGAATGATATCACTCCGACAGGCGTCTTAACGGGAGCTGATCCGACTTTGCCTTTGATGGCAAGATTCTTAAAGGTCACTCTTGACTTCTCACCTTTGGGCACTGCGGATACTTCAGTAATGATAAAAGAATCGTCAGGCTGCAAGGTGAGTTTGATAATAAGACCTCCGAATTTCTTGTCGGTAGTCTCATTCTTTACGTCAAAGGGGGATGACTTTCCGTAGAGGACGTCGTTGTGCGGGAATTTCTTGAGATAGACGGCCGAAGTCAGGTTAAGACGCTTCACTACCTCCTGCATTACTGCCGGAGACTTAAGGCTGACGAGCTCATTATAGACGTTAGTGTTTCCTCCGCCCAATCCGAAATCCTTGAAAGCGTTGGATACATCGGCGATGCCGCCTGACTGAGAATCCTGGATAAGCAATTGCATAGTCCGGCTATACTTCGGTTCCTGCCTGAGAGCATAGAATAAGCCGAGCCCGACGCAGAGGATTATGGCTATTATAAACCATTTCCAATGGCCGAGGCAAGCGGTCAGGAATCCTTTGAATGAGAAAGTATTTTCTTCCTCGACAGGACTTGCGGAGGGTATGGGATTTATGGGGTTTTCCATCAATCGGGTTTCAACAGTTAATTTGAGTTATATCAGGTAAGACAGAAATATTGATCAGTTACTGTGCGTCCCGGAGGCAATGTGATGATTTGGGAGCAGAATGTCAATATCGGAAGCGTCAGCCGGAGAACTCAGACCCCGGCTGACGATGTCATTAAGTCCGGATTGTTTACTTCTTGGCGAGGTTGACAATAAGGACGGCAGTCGAAGTAAGGACTGAGAATATTGATATCCAGAATCCTGCAGTCATCGTGGTAGTGCCGTTGATTGTAGTAGCGCGTTTGCGCACATCATTGGGTTCTACATATATGATGTCATCCTGCTGGAGATAGAAGCCGGGATTATTGTAGAGGCTTTTGCCGTCAAGGAGATTGAAGACATAGACCTGGGTCTTGCCGTTCTCGGTGCGGAAAAGTCTTACATTTTCTCTCTTGCCGTTGATGCCGAGGTCTCCTGCCATGGCGATAGCGTCAAGTATGGATACCTGGTCGCGGTTGAATGTAAAGCGTCCGGGTGTATTGACTTCGCCAAGAACGCTGACGCCTGTATTGAGGAACTCGACTGTGACGGTCGGATCCTTGATCAGGTTGCGACCTATGATTTCGCCTTTGATGAAAGATGCAAGCTCATATCTGGTCATGCCGGCTACATGAAGCACTCCGAGTACCGGAAAATCGATAGTGCCCTGAGGAGTGACGGTATAGCTGCTCATGCCTTCGGAAGAATTATTGGAGGAGCCGAAGGGAGTGGTTGTGCCGTAGGTGGTGGCGTTCTGTCCGAGGCGTGTAGTGACTACCGGGAGATTGAAGAGGCTTGCCAATTGAGGGTCTTTGGAGATGACGACAATCTGGAGCTTGTCGTCAGGGCGAATCTTGATAGCCTGACGCGCCTGAGTCTCGAATGTCATTACCTGATCTACGTCCTGGAAATATGCCACGTCCTTGGGAGTCTTGCAGCTGCTGAATAAAGTCACCATGCCGAGCATTATGCCGGCCAGCCATGAAAGTCGCTTCATTTTCATATCTGTCAAAGGTTAGAAGAATCGGAGCTTTCCGTCTCGGTGACAGGATGCCCCTCTCTTTCTGTATTTTTTTATTTCTATTTTTTAATCAGTTTATTACGTTAAGTAAGTTGCAAAAATTAAGTAAGATGTCAATCTTTTATGAGTACATTAATTTTTTTCGCTCACTTCCTTTAAAATAACGTTCGGTTATAGTGTTTTATTGGAGATTATCTGATAAATTGATTATGATTTCAATCGTACAGAATTATACCGGTCTTTTTTTCAATTTTTCTGATTGACTTCGTCAGCAGCATATTACCCAATGTCCATAAGACGAAATCGATAAGAATAATCCAATTGACGTTAAGGTCGCCGACGGAGAGTCCCCAATTCAGCCCGACGAATCCTATGTCGACCAGTAGAATTACAAGTAATGTCTTGCGGTCCGACAACCCTACATCGAGCAATTTATGATGGATATGGCATCGGTCGGGCATAAAGGGATTCCTTCGCTTGAGAATACGATGGAAAAATACCCTGCATTGGTCGAGTATAGGGATTATCAAGGGGGAGAAGGCGACAGTGATCGGATTGACATCCGCAAAAATATTGCCATGTTCGCGGATGTTGCTGAATTCTACCGCAAGAAAGGCTATTACCATTCCCAATGTGAGTGATCCGGTATCGCCCATGAATATCTTATTGTTCTTCTTCGAACTTCCATACATATTAAAGTATATGAAAGGCAGCAGACCGCCGGCCCCTCCGAAAGCTACCATTGAATATATATAGTAATCGGCATCGTAGAAGGCCAATCCGAAATATGCAAGCGTCAGAAACGCTATGCTTCCGGCTAACCCGTCGATGCCGTCGATAAGATTCAATGCGTTGATAATGTAGACTATAGCGAATACTGTCAGAAACCATCCAATCCAATCGGGTATTACTCCTATCCCGAGAAATCCATGCAGGTTGCAGATCCATATCCCGGAGACTATAGTAAGAATCCCGGCAATGATCTGAAAGATGAATTTGGCGCGATAGCGCACCTCTACCAGATCATCCGCGATGCCCAGCAGAAAGAGAAGCATAAGGGAGCAGAACAGAAAGAATAGTCCTACTTCTCCCTGCATGATCACTTCCCGGATTTCATGGGCATTGCATTTGATTCCGAGGCCCAGAATAAGCAGTACTGAAAAGATTATTCCCGGCACAAAAGCTATCCCGCCCAGTCGGGGAACCGCTCCGTCATGAATCTTGCGCTCGTCATGGCTGTCAAATAATCTTTTGCGATAGGCAATAATGAGGATTTGCGGGATCAGACCTCCCACAACAACACCTGCCAATATGAATGTCAAAAAGTTATTTAGTAGCCAATTATCCATAGTGAAGGTGAACTTTACCCTAACGTCTTTCGAGCGTCGTCCGCCTTTCTAATCTTCCGTTTAGTTTTCATTCGGAAATATAGCCCGGGCGCGAGGCAGTCAGTTCACGTTCGCAAAGTTAGTTATAATTTTTTACTATTTTGCTATTTTAAACAAAAAATCGTCAAATTATTGTCAATTTGGTCTTTCTTCGGCCTTATTTTGGACTATTTGGGGTCTGTCCAGTCTCCATTATCTTTAATCAGACGGATAAGCGCGGGCAACGCTTCTGCAGTCGGCAGATTCTTATGGATTAGTTCTTTCCCTTTGTACAGGCTGACTCTGCCCGGTCCGGCTCCGACATATCCGTAATCGGCGTCGGCCATTTCTCCGGGGCCGTTGACAATGCACCCCATGACTCCGATCTTCAGTCCTGTCAGATGGGAAGTAGCTTTCTTTACTTCGGCCAATGCCGATTGAAGGTCGAATAGAGTGCGTCCGCAGCTCGGGCATGCGATATATTCAGTCTTGCTGAAGCGCAGCCGCGTGGCTTGAAGAATTGAAAGTGACAGAGCCGAGATCTCATCCTCCTGCATGGAAGGAGCCTGGATATGGATGGCATTGCCGTATCCCTTGAGCAGAAGATATCCGAGGTCGGCTGCCGCTTTTATGCGGATTGCTTCCTTATCTTTATCATCGTAGGAGAAGTGCAGGATGATAGGGGCCTTGCCTCCGCATGCCAGATAGCGTTCGATCCATGATTCTATCTGTCCGACCTTATTGGGATTTATTGAAGAGATTTCAATAGGGCGCCCCGACTTCTCAGCGGCATCTTCGGGGTTGCTGTCAGCATATATTTTCAAAGTGTTGTGCGGAAGCTCAATGTCATATCCGATTATAAGGGGCCATGAAGTTCTCCCTATTCCTAAGATTGATTCAGCGCGGTCGCGGGCAGGAAAGGTGGTGAAACACTCGGGTTCGTGAATCGGATCATGGCCTTCTCTAAGACAGATATAATCCCGCAGTTTTGCCGCTACGGGTATCTCATTTTCCGGATCTTCCGAGAGCGACACCCGGATAGTATCACCGATTCCATCGGCGAGCAGCGTGCCTATCCCGACGGCACTCTTGATGCGTCCGTCTTCTCCGTCGCCCGCTTCAGTTACTCCGAGATGAATGGGATAGTGCATTCCGGAGTGATCCATCTCCTTGACTAAGAGAGCTACGGTCTCCACCATCACAACTACGTTGGAGGCCTTGATAGAGATGACGATATCATTGAAATTTACCTCTCGTGCTATTCGTAGATATTCCATTACGGACTCCACCATCCCGGCCGGAGTGTCGCCATAGCGGCTCATGATCCTGTCTGATAGTGATCCATGATTGACTCCGAGGCGAATGGCAGTGTGGTGGCTGCTGCACACCTCAAGAAACGGGATAAATGCTTTGCGTATTCTGTCGATTTCTGCGGCATATTCCTCATCCGTGAAGTCAAGCTTGCGGAAAGTGCGGGCTGCATCTACGAAATTTCCGGGATTGATGCGCACTTTCTCGCATCGTTCGGCAGCCGCGAAGGCAGCCTTGGGATTGAAATGTACGTCAGCGACCAAAGGGATGTCGACTCCGGCCTCTCGGACTCCATTGCCGATAGCTTCCATATTTTCAGCTTCAGTCACACCCTGAGTAGTCAGCCTGATGAGATCAGCCCCTTTTTCGGCAATACGCAGAATTTGAGCTACGGAACTCTTGGTATCCAATGTATTGGTATTGGTCATAGACTGCAATCTTATCGGGGCGTCGCCTCCGATGGAAGTGGAGCCAACTTTTACTTTCTGAGTAGGTCGGCGAGAGTAATTTATCATGACGCTTGGTATTTAATCGTTAATTTGAGTCTGTTTCGTTGATTTAGTTACATCTATAGCCCCGCTCAGCGGGGCAAACTTCGGAGGCATAGAGAATACCCGTTCGCAAAGCGCCGATCAGCCCCATGCTCAGTCGCAAAGCGCCGATCATACCCATAACCAGTAGCAAAGCGCTGATGCTCATTTAAATTTCGCTTGCGAAACTTAATTCATGAAGCCTTCGGTCATCAGGACTCCGATAAATCCTACGATTTCTCCGCATATTGTCTGCATCGGAGTATGCCGCCATAGCCATACGCGTGCGGCCCCGAGCAGTCCTGCAGCGATTACGGCAGCCAATACCCATCCCCATAGATTATAGGCAGGAAGCCCATAGCGGTTAAGGACGAGCAGCATGGCTATCAATCCTCCTATACCCGCTCCGTGAGCCGAGATCTTCCATTTAAAGTTTACCAGAAGGTTGAATAGTGTGGCAGCGGCGGCTCCTATATAGAAGTAGCCTACCCACCCGGGCAATCCGGTGCGTGTCAGGTAATAGCCGCATGCCGCCAGGCATCCTGCGGTTATGATATAGGGAATTAGTCGGTCTCTCCTCCGGGTCAATGCCATGTCGGATACATCCCCGAATTTGGTAAGCACCCATATCGCAGCACAAGGAATGACACATGTCAGGGAGAATACAAGTGCAATTATGGTGAGTTTCGTCGAGGTCGGGGCATATGAAAACATGGAGAGCTCGAAGACTGCAAGGATACCATACGTCGGGGTCAGGACAGGAGATAGAACCCATGACAGTATATGGCTGACGATAGTCAGCCATCCTTGCGGAGCTTTAGGCGTAACGTCGGAGGGGATCTCCTCGTCAGACAGTCCTAAGGGAGTATGGTCGGTGGAAATGGATGCCTCAGGAATTTCAATGTCGGTATCAGGTCCCGCATCTCCATCGATACGCCCGGAGGCTTCAACAGCGGCAACTTTATCAGCGGGACGCTTCCGGTCAGCGCTCCAGGGGTAATAATCAGATGTGTCGATTTTCATAATATTGTCATAATAAAAGTGAGTTCTAAAAATTAAACGATGTCTGTGAATTATATTACTAAACAATCATTAAACACTCAGACGACTCTTATTTCCTATCACTTATTACTTAAGTAAGTTCAAAAAATTAAACGATATTTTTAAAATTACCTGAACAATAAAACTCGTTCTTTTTGTCTGCTTCGAGCTTGTCAGTCAAATCAGCTCAAAAATATCGTCCTTTTAGATGTTCATTAATTTTTCTCACTTACTTAACTTCATTCCGCCTACCATCTTAAGGAATCTTGTCGGGACAGGAGTTTCGAAGCGCATGTCGCGATGAGAGATCGGATGGGCGAATCTCAAGGTTCGGGCGTGCAGGGCAAGTCGATTTATAGGGCTTGCTTTAGCGCCGTATTTCCGGTCTCCGACGATCGGATGTCCCAATTCCTTGGCATGGACACGGATTTGGTTTTTTCGGCCGGTGTCAAGAGAGAACTCGACCAGTGAATATCCGTGGCCGCGTGCCAGGACTTTATAGCGTGTGGTCGCCCGACGCAATCCTTCACCCGGTTCTGCAGATGAATAGACTTCATATCGGGATGTCTCCCCCAGATAGCTTTGGATGACCCCTTCATCATCGCGCACTATCCCTTCGAGTACTGCGACATACCGGCGCTCAAGCACCATATTATTCCAATTATGTTGCATACCCTCCTGGGCTTCAGGAGATTTGGCAAACATCATCAGGCCGGAAGTCGCACGGTCCAGGCGATGCACGACAAAGATCTTCTGCCTCGGATCGACGTCTTTTACATATTCTTTCAGTATATTATATGCCGTCTCTTCTTTCTTCTGGTTGCCGGTTCCGACCGACAGCAGGCCATACCCTTTGTTGACCACTATGATATCATCATCCTCATAGACCATCTGCATCCTTGGATTTCTGAAGACTACGAACGGCCGGGTGAGATTCAGTTCTACCCATTGTCCGGGTTCGACCGGGGCATTAAACTGCTTGGTCACAACGCCGTTGATCATCAGATGGCCGAATTTAAGCCATTTCTTTATATCATTACGCGGAGCATCCGTAAAATTGTGTCCGACAAATTCCATCAGCCCTTCAGGTTGATCCGAAGTATTCTGACGGGCCAGAATCCGGTCCGGCTCATTATTGAAATTTCTGCGGTAATTGGCCATGTTAACTTCGTGGTGGTTGAGTTATTAATTAAAATTATGTCGCCGGCTCTCTGACGAGGGGCATGGAGTTAAGATCGGGTTGAGGTCGATGGCATATCTGCGGTTTGACTTCGCGGCGCAGGATGTGATGGCCGAATCTGCATTCAAGACATCGCCCTTTGTCGCAATATTGATCTTTGAGATGTAGCAGGGCTTGACTTCGGGATGCATCATCGGCCTTAATTCCCATTGATTCCCATGCTTTGATGAGCGAGTTCTTTTCTGCCGGCAGCCCGCGCAGCAGTCCGAGTGCAAGTTCGCCCCGATCGTAGTTCCCGGTGATGCGTGCGTGGGCCATATAAAACGGAGCAGCCACGTTGATCATCATCAGATTTCGGCTTCCGCGTGAGAGTGTTGAGGTGAGAGAGCCTTCCCCTTGTTCGGATCCGAAATCGGCATGACTTTTCCAATAATCGGAAGGTTCCCAGGCGAAGAGTCTGAATAATTTGTCGTAATCTCCATCCGCTTTCTCCAGACTTGAAGAGAAGCGGACCCCTTCATATAGTGCCCGTGCGAGAAGAGCGAGGCGACGATGAGGAAAATTCTGAGGTCTGGTCCGGGCGTATTTCCATAAGGACGCGTTAATAGGGCGAAGGCCGTATTTGCGAGCCAGAAATCCATACTCAGCACAAAGCGACTGATAATATGTGTCAAAAATATGGTCTGATCCGTTCAACATTCCGGCCTGGCCGAATATCAGGGCTTCTATCTGAAGCTGGCTGTCGGAATGATGATAGATAATCCTCAGAGGAAGATTCTTGGCCAGGATCTCGAATGGAATTCCATTAAGTCCGAAACCTAATCCGCGGGCGAAAAGTATGAAGACAGCCTGCTCCCAATCTCCTCCCGTGAGGGAATTGTAATCCAGCAATCGCGATGCTTTTGCCTGAATGCGCTCGACTGCGAGAGTCTCCAACCAATCTTCCCTGATTAGATTTGGAATCGAGGGGATGTAGGGAGCGCAACGCACCTCTTTCAGGTCTCTCGCAAGTTCGGCATATGTCATAAAGAATTTTTCAGGGAGAATAGCCGTGATTTGGGGGATCTCCTCGCCATTTTGACGCCTGATACGTGTATCATCGAAAGCTACGACGTGGAGTATCACATTGTCATATGCAGGGTCGGAATCGTGTCGGTGGCGCATCCAGTCGGAAGCTTTGACGTGAATCTCTATATTTCCGCTCCAGACTTTTCCGTCGATGCGAAGCCGGGCATTGGTGAAGTCAGGTCCTGCATCATCATTATGGCGTCCCGGTGCAAGAATCTCTATCCGATGCCCTTGCAGGTCGGTCATTACGGTTCCGAGCATCCGGTGATGCCAGAGATAATGATAAAGCAGTTCCATTTCGGAGCGGTTAATTTTGAGGATGCCTTATAATTGTGAAAGGCATGATCTATAGAACAGATTTTTTGCGGCGAGGAGCGATTTTATTTTTCAAAGTTACGGAAAAAGATTGAATTAAGTAGTGGCTAAGGAGTGAAATTTGCGAAAAAAACACTAAAGTGCATGAAAAAATTAAAAAATGTGAAAAAATCAGTTTAATATTTGCGTATTCGAAAATTTAGCAGTAATTTAGCAATGTGTTTTTCATAGTATTAAATTAAGATTAAGGTTAGATCGGCCTCTTTGTGAAAAGAGACCGATCATTTTTTATATAAGTCTCGCTTGCGGGTCTTATATAAAAACGATAAGAATAATTTTTCCGATGACGTTTTCTGTAGGATTCCTAAAAAGAATTTCAGCGCTTTGCTTTAGGTCGCGTTATATTGATATATTAATGAATTGGCAATTAGTATGGGAGGAGGGTTGCTTAGGGAACTGAAAAAAGTTGGCTCAGGATAATTATTGAAGTTATCCAAGTCTAATAAACGATTATTTATTCTCATGAAACTTAAAAATCAACAAAAAATTGATTTTAGCAATTTGCCATAAATTTTTGGAGAATTATAGAGTATCGAAAGAATTATTGTTTCCAATTGAGAGGGTAGGACTGAATAGATGTCGAATAAGGAAGAGAAAAAGATGACAAAATGGAAATTGAAATTTGTCTAAAAAAGAGTTAAAGTCCTATTAATTAATAGATTTTGATGCCAAAAAATTTGGTTGATAGGGGAAAAAGTATTAATTTTGCACGTGTTTTTCATGGTATTAGATTTAAGGTTAGAGGATTAGTTGTCGGGATGACAATTAATCTTTTTTTTATTCCTCTGATTAAGTGAGGGTTATGCCCGACTATTTCCGAGAATCAAAGTCAAGCGTAGAGTTCGGCGAGGATATCTATTGACTTAAGGTCAGTAGATATCGGCAAATGGAGTGAGTAGTAGCGTATCAGTTGGCGTAGGAGCCGGCGTCGCTGTCCGACGTTGAAACGGAAATGACGCATATTTTCATAGTTAATTCTCAATAAAGTAGGAATGATGGAAGCTTCATCAGGGGCAATGATGTCGTTATGTCCGGGATGTAAAGGTGTAAATTCAGCGGAGCGCATATCAAATAGATTGCCCGATTGCATGGTTGAGGGATCTGGAGAAATCCCTGCAATCGTCAGAAAGCGGATAAGAAATGCCAAGTGAAAATTGGCAAGCCCCTTCTCTGCTATATCGAGGTTATGCAATGTATTTATCAGAAACTCCCATATCGGTCGGTCGGCTTCCGATGTCCGCAGTATTTTCCCGAGGAACTCTGATATGAAAATAACTATGGGAGCCTTACCGGGATCAAAATATATGTTCTGCCATGGATGAGGGGTAGATATAGGACCGAGATACTGCAAATCCCGATTTTCACGGAAATTAACTTCAGACTCAATGAGCGCAAGGGGCGCCAATCGCGCGTTGCGCAGACGTCCGCTCCTGCCTGCTGATGCCGAGGAAAGGAAGGATACGCGTCCGCGTTCGGCGGTATACACATTCACGATATTGTTCTTATCGTTATGCCTGATGATTGAAAGTACAATCCCATGAATTTTTGTTAACATTCCTAAAACTATTTTTCTTAGCTTCTTGTTTTACTAATGCAGACCGGAAAATCAGACTGGTATAATCTATATTTACTCCAGTCTTTCCCATCCCGGTATTCATATTTTAAACGTAACATAAAGTATTAATCTTATTAAAAAACATATATTATGGCAGACGCAACTCAGAAGAGCCTTAAAGGCACAAAGACAGCTGAACTTCTTGCTCAATCTTATCTTGCGGAATCAATGGCCGTCACCCGCTATACTTATTATGCACAGCAGGCTCAGAAAGACTCTTATTTCCAATATTCCAATATCTTTAAGGAGACAGCAGATAATGAGCTCCATCATGCAAAGATCTTCCTTAAATATCTTGTAGACGGAGGCGTCTGCAATGCCGCTATGGGTGTAGATACAGGCGATCTCAGCAGCACCGTCAAGAACCTGAAGGTCGCGGCTTCCGAGGAGCAGCAGGAAGGCGTGGAGCTCTACACGAATGCAGCCAAGGTAGCCAAGGAGGAAGGTTTCGATGAAATCGCCGACCGCTGGCTCGCAATAGCATCAATCGAAGCTCACCACGAAGCACGTTTTAATAAGCTTTCGGAGAGAATCGCCAACGGCACTGTCTGGAAGCGCGACAAGCCCATCAAGTGGCAATGTCTGGTATGCGGTTATATCTACGAAGGCACCACTCCTCCTGAGAAATGTCCTGCATGTTATCATCCCTACCAGCACTTTATGGCAGCAGAAGACAATTATTAATAGAAATTAATCTACATACACTTCAGGACCCGGCATATAATTGTCGGGTCCTTCTTATATATTGTATCTTACATATCCTGTAGATCCTATATATATCTTACATGTCTTGTAGATCCTATATATCGTATATATATCTTATACATAACTTTACATTTAACAGGGCGTTATTCCCTGAAGTAGACTCGCTTGACGCGAGGAGAGATGGAAGTGAGGATTTCATAAGGAATAGTATCGAGAGCCTCGCTCAGCCGTCCTACCGGGGCTGACTCTCCGAAGATTTCCACGGAATCGCCGACCTGGCAGTCAATTCCCGTCACGTCAATCATGCAGGCGTCCATGCAGATGTTGCCAATCGTCGGAGCCTCCCGGTCGTTGACGAGCACCCGGATCCGTCCGTTGCCGAAATGCCGGCTCATCCCATCGGCATATCCTATCGGGATGGTAGCAATCCGGGAATCACGCGTCAGCATCCCTTTGCGGGCATATCCGACCGAGGATCCGGCCGGCCAATCTCGCAGATTTATGATGACTGTCTTAAGCGATGATACCGTAGCAAGAGGTCGCTCCATCTCGGGAGGGAGAGTATTGACTCCGTAAAGCCCGATCCCAAGTCGGGCCATGTCATAGTGATATTGCGGAAAACGCAATATCCCTGCCGAATTGAGGACATGGCGTTTGAAGCGGTAGCCGCAATTATCCAGCAGATAGGATGAGGCACGTTCAAATGTCGCAAGTTGCATCTCGGTATAATCATCCATATCGGGGCAATCCGCAGTAGCGAGATGGGAGAAGACAGAGGAGATCTTGACTCTGTTCTGCCCACGCAGTACTTCAAGGACCTGAGGAAGTTCCTCTTCGATGAATCCCATACGGTGCATCCCCGTATCGAGTTTTATATGGATAGGATAATCAGTCACTCCATATCGTTTTGCCTGCGTTATGACGTCGCGAAGCATACCGAGAGTGTATATTTCCGGCTGAAGCAGATTTGTAAACATCTCCCGATAATCCGCCACCCGGGGATTCATCACCATTATCGGCATTGTTATTCCCCGTCGGCGCAGAGCTATTCCCTCATCAAGCACGGCTACAGCGAGATATGCTGCGCCCGCGTCCTGAAGAGTCTTGGCTATCTCGTAGCTTCCCGCTCCGTAGCCGGAGGCTTTTACCATGGCGATCATGCCTGTCGAAGCCGGGAGATGGCTTTTGAAGTAGTTGTAATTTTTTATCATTGCGTCGAGGTTGACTTCAAGCACTGTCTCGTGAGTACGGTCTTCAAGTACTTCCTTGACATTTATGAAATCGAATTCCGGCGCCCCCTTCAACAATACTACGGCATCTGAGGTAGGATTAGACCGCAATTCCTTGAGCAAGCTGAGAGTGTCGGGGTAAAACAGATCCGACGGACGGAATAAATCGGCGTGGGCAGAGAGTTTTGGCCCGACTCCTACGAAAAGGTCTATGTCGCGGCGTCGTATAATCTCGGCAATTCTCCGGTAGTCATCTTTTTCAGCGCCCGCTTCATGGCGCAGATCGCTGAGCACCACTATCGCGCGTTGTCCGGGCACCTGGCGACGCTTAATGAAATCTACGGCCGGGATTAAAGAAGTGATATCCGATGTGTAAGAATCGTAGACGACATTGACTCCGTGGCCTCCGTCGCTGACGCTCAATCGGGTATCGATGGGATGGAGACATGCGAAACGGCGCTGAATAATTTCATCCGGCAATCCTTCTGAAAGCATGAAGGCCAGCACGGCGCAGGCGTTGCGAAGATCGCTCTTCTCAGTCAGAGGAATCCGGATATGACGTTCGGGTCCGCGGAGCCAGGAATATGAGAGAATGGTCCAATCCTCAGGTTGGGTAAGGTCGGGAAGTAACTGTTTGATATACAAAGTAGCCTCGGAATCGTTCTCACTCCAGCTGATCAGTTGCTTCCCTTTTGGCAGACGCTCTATATATGGAGCAATCGACGGGTCATCCTTACAGAAAATTACTTTTCTTACGGTCTCGCCTGCGGCAAGGCTGATCTTTTCCTCTATTTTAACTTCGTGGGAGGGAAAATCCGAGTCGGAATCCTGAATGATATCGGTCACGATTACCGTATCCGGCAATATGCAGTCGGCCAGCCGCTTCATTTCTCCTTCCTTTGATACTCCGGCCTCAATCAGGGTAAGGTCGGTGGCATCAGTAATCCCCCACATCGACAGAGGGACACCTATCTGGGAATTATAGCTGCGGGGAGATCTCGCTATTTCCCGGATCGGCTCAAGCAGTTGGAAAATCCATTCCTTGATAGTAGTCTTACCTTTAGAGCCGGTAATACCTACTATCTCTCCTCCCCGGCCTCCCTTCCGCCCGGCTATAGATTGAAGAGCCAGAATAGGATCCTCAACAGGCAGGAAGACGGCTTCCGGGAGTTCATCTGCAAGATTGTCGAGATTAAGATCGGCGGGTGCGGGATTCTTCAACTGTGACGGTACTACAAAATATCGCACTCCTTTATCATAAAGTTCCCTGACATAGCGCAGACCCGAGTTGGTAGGGGTCTCGATGGCAAAAAATATTGTGGAGGCAGGGTTTGAAAGCGAACGCGAATCGGTCAGAAGAGAATTAATAATGGCAGCGTCAGCATCAGAGGCACCTGTCTTGCTGATCGGCTCCACTCCGAGCAAGTTGCGGATTTCTGCGAATGATAATTGCATCTATTAATCAGAACTTTCTTAAAGTCAATATATTCTGACCTACTTTCAAGGTCATTGATCCCCCTTTTATCTGTAAGACAGTCACTGCGACAGGATCGCTTTCAATTCCCCAGCGGGATATGATGGAGATTTTGTCCTGTCCGGTATAGGCAGGGAATGAGAAAGTCAGATCGGGAGCCTCACCTGTCACCTGCCCTATGAATCGGGGATTGAATCCTTCGAGGTCATCGCTGCTCGTCAGTTGCAGCAGATTCTGATCGAATGATATGTATAGACGGGGAGAGGTCGGAGTGACGGATCGTGCATCGGGATATTCGATTGTCAGTATTTGCCATTGACCTCGCAGAGGGCCCATCTTATTGTCCTTACTGCATGATCCGAAGAGCAGAATTCCGGTTACGGCGACAATCAGAAGGGGGAGAATATATCGAAAAGTTGTTTTCATTGCATTTTTAGTTGATTCATAACGCGTAATCTGCAATTCATCATGAAAGATGGAATGTGCGTTATGAAGATGATATGAAGTTGATTGCAAAATTAGAAAAAAACTCTTAAAAAAGCAATTATTTATTATATAGCTGTAGATATAGTTCGAGGGTACCGGAGATATGGTAGCGCTTTGCTATGCGCGTGCCTTCCGCTTTCATCAGAAGCGTATCGTTAACTTCATCGGGCGACTCCGGAGCGAGGATGGCTGCCAAGGCCGCGGCAATGCTTTGCGGATTCTCTTTGTCGGCAAGACGCGCGGCTCCCCTTACAATGTCAGCCATGCCGCTGACATCGGTAGCTACCAGCGGGATTCCTCCTGCAAGTATCTCGCATGCTGTCAGACCGAATCCCTCCCATTTCGATATCTGGGCTCCTGCGGATGCAGAAGCTATGAGCCGGGGGATATCCGAGCGTTCGCCAAGAAAAACTACGTCATCCGCGACTCCTTCCTCCCCTGCTACGCGCCTGCAATATCCTATAGTAGCTCCATCGCCTGCAAAAGCCAGAAAAGTGTCGGCCGGGATTCGCTCTCTATATCTTGAATCCCTCTTTAGGATTGCCAAAGCGCGAATGAGAGAGGCCTGGTCTTTGTTTGCGACAAAACGTGAAATCATCAGAATGGCGTGTCCCGGACGGCCATAGACATCTTCCACGTTCTTGATGCCGGCCTTATTCATGCGTTGCCGGAGGAATACATCCGGTCCGGAATTAAATATTTCAATGAGCTCTGACTCTGATTCAGGCAGATTCTCTTCTTCTGATTCAGTGCCGTAGCTAAAATCTTCCGTTACAATCCCGTTGCGGACGACGTGGAATCGCGGATCAGCCGGATCTGCTTTCAGCCATTCGATCAAGGCTCTGACAGAAGCCGGGGATATGCCCGCTATTGTGTTGTAGCGGGCGTAGATAAGACGCTCCAACGCAGCGATAAGAGGAAAGTGGCGGCGTCTGTTGGTGGTATTGTGGTTTGTGAAAATCAATCTGAGAGGTAATCCGCGGGCTGCAATAGAGGCGTCATAAAGGGCCGGAAAAAGATGGACATGGCAGACGTCGGCTTCCTTCATAAGGTTCCGGAGTTTTCTGACGGCTTTAAATCGGATAATCGGGTTGAAATATGAAGCGTAAGACAATGGCAGGCCGAGAATCCTGACTTTGATATGCGGATTTCTCTGCAATGGGGCGAAGAGAGGTGAGCGTCCCGGGTCGGCATATAGTGCAAGCGTTATGTCCATGTCGTCGCGCATAGCCATCAGGGGGAGCAGGTCGCCGAGCAGGCGCTGGGCTCCTCCGGTAAGGAAATGAGGGATGACAATAAGGAGACGCATTCTTATAGGAAACAGTAAAGGGTATAAATAAGGTTAAATGTTAAGGGGATTGCCCCCGGTATTAAACCGGGCAATCCCCTTAATCTTATATCGGTTAAGTATTGTAAAGCCGGATATTATTCAGCTTTGCCTTCAGAGCCGAGCACGTTGATGATTTTGTGCTTGTAGAGTTTCTCCATTTCGTCGCGGGCCGGGCCGAGATATTTACGGGGATCGAACTCACCGGGCTTTTCGTTGAAGACCTTGCGGACTGCAGCAGTCATAGCCAGACGGCTGTCGGAGTCAATGTTGATCTTGCAGACATCCATCTTGGCTGCTTTGCGGAGTTCCTCTTCGGGGATACCGATTGCATCGGGAAGTTTGCCACCGTTGGAGTTGATGATGTCGACATATTCCTGAGGCACGCTGGAAGATCCGTGGAGCACGATGGGGAAGTCGGGAAGTTTAGCTTCTACAGCCTCGAGCACGTTGAAAGCCAAGGGCGGGGGTACGAGACGACCTGTCTTGGGATCTACGGTGCACTGTTCGGGAGTGAACTTGTAAGCGCCGTGGGAAGTGCCGATAGAGATTGCGAGGGAGTCGCAGCCTGTGCGGGTGACGAAGTCGATTACTTCCTCGGGGTCAGTATAAGTGTGGTGGTCAGAGCTTACTTCGTCTTCTACTCCTGCAAGCACGCCGAGTTCGCCTTCTACGGTTACGTCGTATTTGTGGGCGTAGTCTACTACTTTCTTAGTCAGAGCGACGTTTTCCTCGTAGGGGAGGTGAGAGCCGTCGATCATTACGGAAGAGAAGCCATGGTCGATGCAATCCTTGCAGAGTTCGAAGGTGTCACCGTGGTCAAGGTGAAGTACGATCTGGGGCTTTTCCCAGCCGAGGGACTTGGCGTAGTCAACGGCACCCTGAGCCATGTAGCGGAGCAAGATGGGATTGGCATAGTTGCGTGCGCCTTTGGATACCTGAAGGATGACCGGAGACTTTGTGTCAGCAGCGGCTTTGATGATAGCCTGAAGCTGCTCCATGTTGTTGAAGTTGAAGGCCGGGATGGCATAGCCGCCATGCACGGCTTTAGCAAACATTTCTTTGGTGTTTACCAGACCAAGTTCTTTGTAATCTACCATGATTTATAAATAATATGATTTATAAAAATTCTTTATCAGGATTTGAATTCGACTTGAAAATTTGACGGATAACCGCCTGAATCTTTCCACTGCAAAGATAATAAATATTATGGAATTATCCTAAGATTGCAGTAAAAATCCTCAGCCGCCGGTGAGTATCATCGAATAATCAGCATAGCGTCGCCGTATGCTCCGAACTCATATCCTTCCTTAAGAGCAACGTCGTAGGCGTTCATAATGTTTTCGTATCCGCCGAAAGCGCATACCATCATCAGCATCGTCGAGAGAGGAAGATGGAAGTTAGTGACCAGGGCGTCGCAGACAGAGAAGTCGTAGGGCGGGAAGATGAATTTGTTGGTCCATCCTTTGTAGGGCATGATATGGCCGTCCATGCAGACGGAGGAGGCGATAGCGCGGAGCACACTTGCGCCGACTGCACATATACGGTTGCCGCGGTCTTTGGCGTCATTGACGATATCGACCAGATCGCCGTCGACCTCCATGTCTTCGCTGTCCATGCGATGTTTGGTGAGGTCTTCGACGTCAATGTCGCGGAAATTGCCCTTGCCGCAGTGCAATGTTAAGAATCCTCTTTCTACACCCTTGATCTCCAGTCGCTTCATCAGTTCGCGACTGAAGTGAAGTCCGGCGGCGGGAGCCATCACCGCGCCTTCTATCTCAGCGAATATATTCTGATAGCGGTCAGCGTCGTCGGGTTCGACCGGGCGCGTGATATATTCGGGCAGCGGAGTCTCACCCAGAGCGTAGAGTGCTTCTTTGAATTCATCGTGGGGTCCGTCATAGAGGAAGCGAAGGGTGCGTCCGCGTGAGGTAGTGTTGTCGATGACTTCGGCTACCATTGAATCATCTTCACCGAAGTAGAGTTTATTGCCGATGCGAATCTTGCGTGCCGGCTCGACGAGCACGTCCCAGAATTTATTCTCTTCGTTGAGTTCGCGTAGCAGGAAGACCTCGATGCGAGCTCCGGTCTTCTCTTTATTGCCATATAACCGGGCCGGGAATACCTTGGTATTATTGAAGACCATTACGTCTCCATCCTCGAAATATTCAATAATTTCCTTGAATATCCGATGAGTGATTTCGCCGGTCTTGGCGTTGACTACCATCAGCTTGCATTCATCGCGGTTTGCCGAAGGGTACTGTGCTATCTGAGAGTCAGGAAGTTTGAATTTGAACTGAGAGAGTTTCATATATTCTGATTGCAAAATGGTGTAATTAGTGGGTGGATGTGTTGTTTGCTGTCAATTCGGCTGATTCGCCGTCGAGCTGACATTCGGCGATTTCCTTGAGAGCTTCGTCAATAGTGAGACATTGAGTCTCGGTGACGGGGCCTACTGCGGTGCGCCGCAAGGCTATCAGATGGGCTCCGGAGTTGAGAGCTTGTCCGAGATCGCGGGCGAGCGCACGGATATAAGTGCCTTTGCTGCAAAGGATTCGTAATGTCATATCGCGACCATCGAAGTCCAGCAGTTCGAATTCGTCGATTTCAAGAGGTTTGGCTGCCAATTCTACGTCATGACCCTTGCGCGCATGAAGATAAGCGCGTTTGCCGTCGACCTTGACGGCTGAGAATACCGGAGGGACCTGCATGATGTGCCCTGTAAATCTTGGCAGAGTCTCGAGAATCATTTCGCGAGTGACGTGTTCGTAGGGATAAGTCGCGTCGATCTCTTTCTCAAGGTCGAAGCTTGGGGTGGTCGCTCCGAGTCGCATAGTAGCGATATATTCCTTTCGACCTTGTTGCAGGAGATCGATGCGTCGGGTAGCGCGACCGGTGCATACGATAAGAACTCCCGTTGCCAACGGATCAAGAGTTCCGGCATGGCCTACCTTGAATTTTTTGACGCCCAGGCGTCGCTGTATGGCTCCGCGCAGGCGCTTCACAGCATCAAAAGATGTCCAGCCTAAAGGCTTGTCGATGCCTATTATTTCTCCTTTTACAAAATCCACTTTCTTTAAATTCGTGGTTTTATTTCTCAGTTAACTTTGTTGACTGAGTGGTTATTTGATTATTCTGTTATGTGAGTATCGGATTTTGCGCTTATTGCCATAGGAGGCAGAGGATGGCGATTACTACGCAATAGATCGAGAACCACACGAGTTTCCCTTTCTTAACAAGATTGAGCATCCATTTGCATGCTGCGCAGCCTACTACGAAAGCAGTCACGAATCCGATCAGCAATACATTCCATGTAAGTTCTGTTGCTGCGGCCGTTTCGACAGCAGGGGCGCTCAGGATGTCTTTTAGGTCGAGCAAGGCTTCGCCAATGATAGGGATGATGACCATCAGAAAAGAGAACTGAGCTACTTCCGAACGCTTGTCGCCAAGCAGGATACCGGTAGCGATTGTGGTGCCCGAGCGGCTAAGGCCCGGAAGCACGGCTACTGCCTGGGCGCATCCGATAATAAACGCATCAAGCCATGAGATGGGATGTCCTGCCGAAGCTTTGGCCATACGTCCGGAGGCAAGCCGATCGCTGAAATGCGCGAAGGCAAGCAGAGCCGCCGTAATCAGAAGGCAGATGCCGACGACTTTTAGTCCGTCGCCGAAGAATGACTCCACATATTCTTTGAAGAAAACTCCTACGATGCCGACAGGAATGCATGATAACAGAATTTTGCAGACATACCAAAAATCCGCATCGCGACGGAAAGTAAAGAAACTGACGCAGAGTTTTCTGAACATTGGCCAGAGGATGACGACAGTGGAAAGGACTGTGGCCGCATGGACCATTATATCAAACTGCAGTATATTGTCGTTGGGGATATCGATTCCAAGAATCTCACGGAATATCTCCAGATGGCCGCTGGAAGATATAGGCAGATATTCAGCGAGACCCTGCACGAGGCCTAAGATGAGGGCGTCAAGCCATTCCATATCAGAAGTGTTTGAGGTAAAAAATGTTAATGACTTTGCGTTGATATATCACCTCCGGGAGCATATATCAACCATAGATGGGCGGATGAGTCCGGGTAAATATTTATTTCTTTTTGTTCTTGTGTCCGGGAGTGTAGATGATGGCAAATGCCATCAGAAGGAATCCGAGAAAGGCTACGGTCGGGCCGACTACTATTCGGCGGGTAGAGAAAATGTCGGGATTGAATCCTCCTTCGATGCTGCTTGAGCCTCCCGACATGAGCAGGAACCCGATAATTATGAGTGCTACGCACCCGAGCATCATAAGGATATTGACTTTAGGAAAAATTACGTTTGGATTTGCTCCCTTTGCCGGCTTGGAGATTGAGGTTGCCGGCGCGTTGCTTTCCGTAGTATGGAGAGGTTTTATTGTTGTCGGAGTTGACATATTTCATATAAGTTATAGTGGAGTATTGCCGTGGACCAGCCGGGTTTTGCGGCTTTGGCTATATCCTCCGGTACTTGAATATTTTATCTGAAGAGTTGGTCGTAGTCCTTATGCAGGTAGTGGCGGGTAGCGATTGCAGCCGCTATCGCGCAGAGCAGCGCTCCCAGAATTATGAGGCATGCGCAGACTGCACCCATTACAGGCCAGCTTATCATATTGCGGATTTCCGCATATCCTGCCTGAGGAGCAAGATATATGCAGACCCAAAGCAGGAGTGAAGCGAATATTCCGGCCAGAGCGCCTGCAAGGAGGTTGCGCGTGACTACCGGCCGGCGGATAAAGCCGTCAGTAGCCCCGACAAGTTGCATAGTATGAATAGTGAAGCGCCGCGCATATATTGTCAGATGCACGGTATTGTTGATCAATACAAAAGAAATTATAAGGAGGACCACGGCGATGCCGCCCAGAATTGCGCCGAGTTTATTGATATTGGCGTTCATGGAGTCTACCATCTCCCCCCGGGGGGTTGCTACTTCTTCGACTCCGGGCAATGCCGAAAGGTATTTCTCTATTTTTACTATTGAATCCTGACAGGAATATTGCTCGGGCATGGTGAAGGTAATCTCAGGCGACAGAGGATTGACTCCGAAGAGTTCTTCGAGATCTTCTCCGGTCTCAGCTTTCCATTCGGCGAGCGCCTGCTCTTTGGAGATTATCGCCAATTGCTTGCAATAAGGGAGGCTGCGCATCGACTCCATCTGCCGGACCGCAGCATCGTTGCTAATAGAATCAGCCATTATTACGCTGACTTCGAGGCTCTCCCGGATTCGAGACGTCTCGTGTCGGGCGCCCATCGTAATAAGGGCGATGATTCCGAGAATTAGAAGGACCAGCGTCACTGATACGATCGTAGTGGCATGAGCGGCCCAATATGATATCTTTACTTCTTTGCCTTTTTTCATCAGTCAGATTTTGCGGAAAAATTCCGGGGTTCTGATTTGCCGATCCGGTTTATCCATGCCTGGATTACGTCGGATTGACTGCAAAGATAACACTTAAAAAGTCCGTTGTCAATATTTTCGCGTTTTTTTTGCTAAATTTGCACTCAAAATAGTAGCCTTGGCCCTTTTCGCAGGGATTTCGGGCAAAAATCGATTGAAAAAGTGACTCCAGATCTGACTCCGCGTAAAGCTGCATATTTCACTCTCGGCTGCAAACTGAATTTTGCCGAGACCTCTACAATTGGAAAAATCTTGGCCGATAAGGGCTTCCGGCGGGCCCTCCCGGACGAGACTCCCGATATTTGCGTCGTCAATACCTGCTCCGTGACTGAGATGGCGGATAAGAAAGACCGTTCACTCATACGCCGTCTGGTACGAAAATGGCCTGAAGCTACCATTGTGGTGACCGGATGCTATGCGCAACTTAAGCCGGAAGAGGCCGCATCTATTGAAGGAGTGGATATTGTATTGGGCAGCAATGAGAAATTGAGGATAGCCCAATATATCGACGATTGGGAAAGTCGCAGGGAGAAAATAATGGAATCTACATCTTCTCCCGATATCACGACTTTCCTTCCATCCTGTGAGCGCGGCGACCGGACCCGGTTCTGGTTGAAAGTGCAGGACGGTTGCGACTATTACTGCACGTATTGCACCATCCCCTTCGCTCGCGGACGGTCGCGCTCCGGTCGCATCTCGGATCTTGTCGACCAGGCCCGCGATGTAGCCCGGCAGGGAGGGAAGGAGATTGTCCTGACAGGAGTCAACGTCGGTTGCTTCGGACTGGACACCGGAGAGGACTTCTTTGATCTGCTCCGCCAACTCGATGCTGTCGAAGGGATCGAGCGTTATCGCATATCCAGCATCGAGCCTAATCTGCTAACTCCGGAGATAATCAGATGGATTGCTTCAGAAGCCCGGGCTTTCATGCCCTCTTTCCATATTCCGTTGCAATCGGGATCTGACAAAGTGCTGAAGTTAATGAATCGCCGATATTCTACAGATCTCTTCCAATCGCGAATCCGGTTGATACGCGAGATGATGCCGGATGCATTCATCGGAGTGGATATAATAGCCGGTGCCCGAGGCGAGAGTGATGAGGAATGGCAGAAATCGCTTGACTTCGTAAAGGGCCTGCCGATATCCCGCCTTCATGTATTCCCCTATTCGGAGCGCCCCGGCACGGCTGCCTTGCGCCTTAATGCTGAGAGCGTTGACCCCGGAGAGCGTCATCGCAGGGGAGCGGAATTGCAGAAAGTCTCGGATGAAAAACTCGGAGAGTATATGAAGAAAATGATAGGGCAGACCCGGAAGGTTCTCTGGGAACATTTGCTTCATGATGATCCCTCCCGGATGTCTGGCCTGACTGATAATTACGTGCGGGTCGTGGCTCCTGCAAAGACTGAATGGATCAACGAAGTGACGCAAGTGAAAATAATCGGGATAGATGCCGAAAGGGCTGAAACTTTGATTGCCGCTCATCTTGACGAAGGCCTCAACTGATCATACTCAACCCTAAACTTAACGTAGTCAAAAATGAAGAAACTGGCTGTCATAATTCTTAACTGGAATGGCAGGAAACTGCTGGAACAGTTCCTTCCTGCCGCCGTGCGTCACACTATATCGGAAGAAGCTGATCTTTGGGTTGCCGATAATGGCTCGACAGATGATTCCGTAGCTTACGTCCGTGAAAATTTTCCGGATGTGAAGGTATTGGAGTTAGATGAAAACTTGGGGTTCGCAGAAGGATATAACGTAGCGATCGCCAGGACTGATTATCCTTATACAATATTACTCAACAGCGACGTGGAAGTGACTGAAGGTTGGACTCTTCCTTTGGTGAATCTTCTCGAGGAGCGATCGGACGTCGGGGCAGTAATGCCTAAGATCCGATCATATCGGAATAAGGAGATGTTTGAATATGCCGGTGCAGCGGGCGGCTATCTCGATCGTCTGGGCTATCCCTATTGCCGCGGCCGACGGTTTGATAAAATTGAGAAGGATAGCGGTCAATATGACGGAGATCCTGTGGAAGTTGCCTGGGCATCGGGAGCGGCTCTGTGTGTGCGTACTTCTCTTTATCTTGAGTTGGGGGGGCTTGACAAGAATTTTTTTGCCCATATGGAGGAGATCGATCTCTGCTGCCGCATGATTGGCGCAGGCTATAAGGTTATGGCTGATATGTCTTCGACCGTCTATCATGTAGGTGGAGCTTCGTTGCCTAAGGAGGATCCGAAAAAGACATATCTGAATTTCCGTAATAATCTATTGCTGTTGCATAAGAATCTTCCGCGCAAGAGGGGACGGAAAGTTTTGTTTCTTCGCCGCCTGATGGATACCTTAGCCTTTATTATGTTTGTCGTGAAAGGAAAGACCGGCGATGCTCGGGCTGTCATGAAAGCTCATTCCGATTTCAGGAAAATGAGAAAAGAATATACGAATCTGCCGGTTAATGACTATATGTCGACTCTTCCGGGAGCCGATCGTTATATAGTCATCGACCATTACCTGTTAAGGAAGTGATCACGTGTGAGGCAAGGTATATGCCGAAGAGCGAGGGGATAGTAGCTAATGTTCCGAATGAAGAGCGTTTGTTCTGCTCATCCAGAGGGATAAGGGAATAGCGGCGGGGCGCTTCGCGACTGGCCACAACTTTTAATGTCCGGCGTAACCCCATCTTCTTCAGGCGCTGCCGCACTGCGCGCGCAAGTCCGTCTTCACTCGTAGACCAAAGGTCAGTCAATTCTACTTTCGCAGGGTCTAATCTTCCTCCCGCGCCCATTGAAGAGACTATCGGCACCCGACGTCGCAGACATTCTGCGAGCAAAGCTACTTTGGGAGCGACCGTATCGATGGCGTCAATAACGTAATCATAATCTTCGTCGAGAAGGGTTGCCACACTTTCAGGAGTCAGAAATTCTGACCGGGCATCGACAGTAATGCCCGGGTTGATGTCTCGGAAGCGCCTTGCAAGAAGTTCTGTCTTTGGTTGTCCGATGGTAGAATGAGTGGCGATCAGTTGCCGGTTGATGTTGGATACGGATACATTATCAGCGTCAATCAGAGTCAGATGTCCGACACCCGAACGCGCAAGCATCTCGGCTGCATAACCTCCTACGCCTCCAACTCCGACCACGCATACTCTCGCGGCGGCAAGCTTCCCGCAACCCTCTTCACCCAACAATGTGAGAGTGCGTGAATTCCATAATTCCTCCATAACCGGATCAATAATAAATCACCTTTCAACCCAGGCTCCCTTGAAGCCTGTCTCCTCGATACTTTTGATTACCTGAGCCGCCGAATCTCCATCCTCGGGAATTCCGTGCACTTCCAGATAAGAGTCAGCCGTCTGGAGAGTGGAGTTCCAGCGGGCATTGGGAAATTGATTTTGTACGTGGTTGAGGACCGCATCGCGGGTTGCCTCATCCTGGGCATTGACAGTAAAAAGCATAATTGTCTGATTAATGTTAACTAATTCTGATTCTCCATGCCTTGGGATAGATATTATTGGCTCTGTTGCCAAGATTTTTCATCATTCCGAGGGGAATCCCTTTGTAAGTAACAACCACGTAGCCCCTTGGAATGTTTTCATCGAGATTTGTCAATTCTCCCCGAAGATACCTTAATGTATCTTCCGCATTAAGATCCGCAGAGGGTAGAGCCTCTTTCCTCATGGCAATATTCAAAGCAAGGCGAGAATCAGGAATAACTTCATGTCTCGGCGCCCGACCTTTGATTTCCGCTACTGGGAGCCCGGCGCCTGTCACGTTGATTCCATGACTGCGCAGGATTTCCAGAGTCGGTAAAGCATAAGCGGGAAGCATGGTTACCATACTTCCGGAAAGCTCAAACTGCGGGTCGATATCGGAGCGTATCAAGCTTTTCAATTCATTGCGGTTTGCCGGTGATAATTCAATGCAACCTCGCTCTTTTTTACCATTATGCTGCTTCTCCCCAAGATTACGGTTTTTCTTTTTTGAGAACCGGGTTGAGGCGTATTTCAGATTGTCCGAATCAGGAAGTTCCAATCCGTCATCATAGTTTCCGGGTTTGCGGAAGATGCTGACGTACAGACCTTCTCCGCGGGTAAGATGAGGCATAAACCTAAGCCCTTCAATTCCGTTTTCCAAGGCCGGAGAGGCATCTTCGATACCGGTCAGACCTAATGATTCCATTCCTACCGGTATCATACCCAGCCGCTCCGCGATATAACGCGAATTATGCTCATCTTCTTCAGTGTTGAATGTGCAGGTGGAATAGATCAGAAAGCCTCCGGGTTTTATTGAGCCGACCAGATCAGAAAGAATTTCCTGCTGTAGCAAGGCGCATTTTTCCACGAGTTCTTGACTCCATTGCCTGCGGGCCTCTTCATCCTTACGCATCATCCCTTCTCCTGAGCATGGGGCATCGACAGCTACAATGTCAAACATTTCCGGTAATCCCGCATACTGAGATGATGCCGCTCCCGTAGTGATAACTCCCGGGTACCCCCATTTCTCCAGATTTTCTCTAAGTATTTTTCCCCGTGAGGCCACAAATTCATTGCTGACTATGACGGTGCCATCCGGAAAGCCATTGATCATAGCTGTAGTTTTCCCGCCGGGAGCGGCGCAGAAATCCAACACGGTAAGGTGCCTCCCGGCCTGACCGTCATATTTCTGCTTCTCTTCATTCCCGGAGTCTGCATGATGACTTCCGGTCAATCGTTCGGTCAGGCGCTCCGCGATCTGCTGATATATCATAGATGAAGCATCCTGGACATAATAGGCTCCGGCATGAAGCAGGGGGTCGAGGGTGAAGATAGGGCGCTGAGGAAGGTAAACACCATCGGCACACCATCCGACTCCCACTTTAGTCATTTCCGGGAATAGAGGATCGGCGACCGGCTTCCTCCGGTTTTTCCTGATGCTGACAGCAGGAGGTGTGTCGAGAGCCGCTATCAGCTTTTCGCCGTCAACTCCCTGCAGATCTTTAAGAGATTCGATAAATGCGGAAGATAAAGGAGTCATTATTTTTTCTCACTTACTAATTTAAATGCAAAATTAGCATAAATTAGTAAAGAATCGTATGCAAGGTCTTGAAAAATTGATGAAAAAAGATTATATTTGTAAAAAATGGAAAAGTCTGCTACTCTATATCTGGTCCCGGTCGGCATGTCAGATGCCCCGTACAGCTCTGTCCTTCCCGCCGGAAACGGGGAGATAATCAGCCGGTTGAAGTATTTTATCGTAGAGAATGTCAGGGAGGCACGTCGCTTTCTGAAGCGTGTGGATCCGGGTATTGATATTTCTTCGTTGAGGTTCTTCGAACTCAACCGTCACACTGATTCCGACGCCGTAGCCGGGTTTCTCGAGCCGCTTCGGCGAGGAGATGACATGGGAGTGATGAGCGATGCAGGATGTCCGGCTGTAGCAGATCCCGGCGCGTTAGCCGTAGCGATTGCTCAGGAAGAGGGTTTTCGTGTGAGGCCTCTTGTAGGGCCGTCGAGTATCTTGATGGCAATCATGGCTTCGGGTTTCAACGGTCAGGGATTTTCATTCCGCGGCTATCTCCCTATCGATGACTCGGAAAAAGCAGAGGCTTTGAAGCGTTATGAAAATGAGTCGAGACGCAACGCTATGACGCAGATATTTATCGAGACTCCCTATCGCAATTCAAAGTTACTAAAGTTTCTGACGGATCATCTTTCGGATTCGACTCTCCTCTGCGTAGCATGCGATCTGACAGATCCCGACAAAGAATTTGTCAGAACTCTTAACCCTGCCGGTTGGCGCCGACTGATGTCATCTGATCCGTCGGCAGTCAATATCGATAAGCGGCCTGCTGTATTCCTGATATATGCCGGCGACCGCATGGAAGTGCAGCAGACGAAACGTAAAAATCATTATCATAAAAGAAACTCAATAAATAAGCATAGATAAGTGGCCCGTCCTGTAATAAAATTCGCAGGTCAGATGGAGATCCCTTTTGACGAATTTAAGCCTGCTTCATCCCGGAAAGAGCCGATGACGGTATCGTCCGGGGATGGGGTAACGAACAGCGTTTTTCCCTCCAATGACAACCCGGCGACCAGAGTGTTCAATTATATATCGTTCGGATCCGGTTCGAGCGGTAATTGCTGTTATGTCGGCACTAAACATGGCGGTTTTCTCATAGATGCCGGAGTAAAGGCGGATTTCGTTGAGACGCACGTTAAGGCCAACGGTTTGAAATGGGAAAAGATAAAAGGGATTCTCCTGACGCATGATCATGCCGATCATGTCAAATATGCCTATACATTACTTCGGACTCATAAGCACATGCGGCTCTTCTGCACTAATCGTGTACTCAACGGTCTGCTACGCCGTCACGGCATCTCCAAGCGCATTAAGGATTACCATGTGCCCATATTCAAAGAGATCCCTTTCAAACTCGCAGGCACTGAAATCACGGCCTTTGATGTTCCGCATGACGGGACTGACAATATGGGCTTTTCTATCAATTATGATAATCGGAATTTCGTCATCGCCACCGATCTCGGCGCCATTCCCGAACGGGCACACTTCTATATGAGTCGGGCTACATACCTTGTGATAGAGGCTAATTACGATCTCCCGATGCTATTGTCAGGTCCCTATCCGGAGTATCTGAAAGCCCGTATCCGTACCGATCGCGGCCATCTTGACAATGTAGCTACTGCCCGATTCCTGCAAGAAATCTGGAATCCCGGATTAAAATATATCTTTCTATGCCATTTGAGCAAAGATAACAATACTCCCAAGAAGGCTCTGTCAGAAGTCGCAGACGCCCTTCAGAAACGCGGCATCCGCATCGGCGCCGGCCAAGAGACTCTCTCTGACCGCGAGGCCGACGTCCAGCTCCAGGCGCTTCCCCGCTTCGAGCCAACCCGCTGGTACGTCTTCCGCCCCTGATATCCGTTTTATAAATCAGTCTTATTTACCCTCTCAAAACAGGAGTTAATAGTAAGTGATTTCTCTTTCGGTGATTTTAGTATCGGGAGAGTCGCTTTTGCGGATTTCGCGACGCGTCCAGTTGCCGTGATTATCGTAAGTGTAGACGTAAGTTTCGCTTTGCTCTGCTTCTCCCTGAGGATTGTATTGAATTGAAGAAATCAGATTGCCGTTGGGATCATTCTTCATCACCAGGAATAATATCTTTTTGCCGTCGGAATCAAGTTTATAGACCTTATGACCATCGGAAGTATATTCTAACATTAAATTGCTCTCAACTCCACGCCGTTTCTCATAAACAGAGATTGGACGTTCCTCCTCGTCAAAGATTATATCCTGCTGATAGATCGGGGTTGTCTGCTTCAATCTTTTGAATTTGTAATCGGGGTTTAGAGTAATATTTATGTGGGTCGGATCGCTGTTAGCCGAAATATGTTGACTGTAGATATTAATCGTGCCATCCGGATTGACAGTCTTTTCGTATGTCTCGGTAAAGATAAGATTGCCATCTCCGTCTACAGCTTTACCCTCTTTTGGCAGGCCATCGTCATCAAGAATCTGCTCATAAACTCTTCCCGGCTTTCCGTCAGAATCATAGCGCTTCTCAGAGATAAAGGCGTTAGTTTTATTATTAGCAGGATCAAATGAGATTTCCTCTTTCATCCAGGCTATTCTATCGCAAAGAGTTCTCATCCCCTCACGATTGTACTCTTCGACCATATCCAATTTCTTTTCGTATTCAGGGAGGGGTCGGCCCAATCGTTTATACTTTCGGATAGTATCTTCATGAAAATATAATTGTTTCTCTATCTTATATGTTTTTACAGTCTTAACCATACCCTTCAGGTTCTCATTTTCAGCATCAGACTTTTTAAACGTAAAAGCCGATGCCAAGCTGCAACAAGATAAGACAAGAGCAATTATTAATGCCCAACGTTTCATTCTGCTATAAGATTTGGATTATCAGATTCTTTCATGCGTTTGATGACGGGGTCGTCGGAGAGTCTGCGGGTCTTGGTATCGAAGTTGGCCCCGATAAGGATTATCTCTTTGCCGCTCAGCCGGTCGGGAAGCCAATATTTGCGCGCCTCTATCTGCTCCATGGCCGCCTGCGCCGTGGAGTCGATCTTGAATTCCATGATGAAGATGTAGCGGTCCGTCTCCAGACGGATGTCAATACGGCCGGTGGAAGTCCGCTCCTCCATCTTGCAGTAGAACCCCATCAGATTGAAGAGCAGATAGACGGCATTCTGGAAGTGACCTTCGGCCGAGCCTTTCTCGCTGTAGGGAACGCCCGCTATCAGCGTCTCCATCCTGCGCATGAACCCCGCGGCATCCCCTGCCCTTACCTCCTGGATAAACGATTTGATCGAGAACGGACGCTGTATCTCTTCAGGATAGAGATAATAGGGGACTAAGAATTTCAGAAAACTCTGTCGGACCTCCCGGTTGGGATAGTCGAGGGTATAGGTCTGGAAGTCGGGGTCGTAGTCCTTTATCGTAAGGTAGCCGGCCTGATAGAGCACCGGTATAGGATTCCTCGTCATTACGCCCGCTTTCTCAAGTTCGTTCTTGTCTATCTCGCAGGGCGCAAGGGCGGAGATATCCCAGTCCTCGCGCTGCATCAGTTTTACAAGGAATCCGGGAGTGCCCGTATCGGCCCAGTGATATCCTAATTCCTTGTTGGCGAAGCTATATAGGAGGCTGAAGGGATTGTAGATGTCGGGTGACTTGGTGGAGAAATGGTAGCCGTCGTAGTTGACGCGCAGTTCTTCGAGCACTTCTTCGAAGGAGCTGTCGGTCTCCCGGGCTACTGAAAGGATGCCGGGACGGAAATATTCGAAGAGTTCTTCGGAAGTCACTCCGCAGATGGCGGAATATTCCCGGGTAAAGGATATGTCGCGCAGGTTGTTGAGGTCGGAGAAGATGGAGACTTTCGAGAAGCGGGCCACTCCGGTCAGCAAGCCCATCTTGATGTAGCCATCCATCGTCTTGAGGTTGGAGTAGAAGGCCTTGAGCAGTGAGCGGTAGGACTCGGCAAGTTCCGGACGGTCGATGGCGTTCAGCAGAGGCTTGTCGTATTCGTCGACAAGGATCACTACTTTCTTGCCTGTCTTTTCGCAGGCCCGACGTATTATATAAGCAAAACGTTCCTCGGGAGCACGATCTTTCTTTTCATCCCCATACATCTCTTCCCATACTTCGAGATGAGCGTTGAGTTCCGCTTCGAGTGAGCCTTCATCCTTATATTGTCGGTTGTTGAGGTCGAGATGCAGAACCGGGTGGGGATCCCAGTCATCGGTCAGGGAATCGATGGCCAGACCCTCGAAAAGGTCGCGACGACCTTGAAAATAGGCTTCGAGAGTAGAAAGCAACAGACTCTTCCCGAAGCGGCGCGGACGCGACAGAAAGTAATATCCGTCATCGCGGATAAGATCATAGATATATTTTGTCTTATCAACATATACGAACCCTTCGGTCCGAAGTTTCTCAAAACTCTGAACCCCCACCGGATACTTTATCTGCATATTTTCCTTGACCATATCGCAAAGGTAATACTTATTTGCCAATTCTCCAAAATCCGGGATTCGATGCTGTTATTTTGCTGAGTACTCTTACGTTGATTACACTCACGCTATTAATCTACGGAAGAATCTGCACTGGATTGGCGATCGGTCTTGCGGAGGATGATTTTAAGTAGAGGTCCTTCGTCGCCTTTGGGGGTTTTGGCTGTCTGCTGTTCGATAATTAGATCTGCGTTGCCTGCGGGATAGATAGTCAGGTTATCTTCCGTCCCCTTCTTGGAATCATCTGCGGTCAGAATGGGGGCATCATTTATGTCCAGAGTTTGAAGTAGATACTGCACCAGTTCGTCAGGGAGCAGATCACCTAAATATAGATTGCGTATTATGACGGAGTTTTCGGAGCGAACCTCCACGTCCCATACTCCGGGAGACCCCATCACGTCGGTATAAAGTGGCCTGCCATTGCCATCGGTCATTACTCCCGTGTAGTTGTAATCTACTGAATCGAGCTTCTCTCCGACATTGATTGCATCGATAATCGAGCGTACGGTCATCGCGATGTCATGATCAGCATGAAACTCTTCGACAACCGGCGCCTGCTTTGCTGTATCATCCGTTTTTTTGTCTGATGAAATATTACATCCTGAAGTCACCAAAGACAAAATTATCAGCATTATTGCCGAAGAAAAAAATAAATTACCAAAACAAAATACTTTACGCATTTCTAAAAACTTTTATTGCGGAAAGCCCTGCTCCCTATTGATTTCGGGAGCAAGGCTTTATACAGATTTTATTGGATGTAATCGGATTGGTAGTTAACCTTGGGGTTCGTCGGTGACACGTTCGAGCCAGTTGACCATCGCCAGCATGGCGCCCATGGAGATGAAGCAGACAGCCGCAAAGACTACCCAAGCCTGCCATATAGGACATGCATTATAGATAAGCGGACCGATCCAGAGCAGGAGGTTGCCGACGGCAGTAGCGCCGAGCCAGAGACCCTGACAGAGACCCTGAAGATGCTTCGGAGCAACTTTGGATACGAACGAAAGACCGAGCGGAGAAATAAACAATTCGGCTACTGTCAGGAAGAAATAGAGCAGAATAAGCACCCAGGGCCCGGTCTTCGCGGCTTCACGCTCTGCGATAGGCATATTGCGGAAAGCTTCTCCGGAGGGGAACACATCTATAGCGCAGACCACAGTCAGGAAGATATATGCTACTGCTGCGAGTCCCATGCCGATAGCAATTTTCTTCGGAGTGGATATCACTTTGCCTTTGCGGGCCAGAGCCGCGAAGTACCACATGATAACCGGAGTAAGCAGAATCACAAACAGAGGGTTCAATGCCTGCCAGATTTCGGGAGCTATAGAGTCTGTTTTCACGAAGTCGCGGGCGAAGAGGGAGAGTGAAGTGCCGTTCTGATGGAACGAGAACCAGAAGAAGATAGCGACACCCAGCACTGCGAAGAGCGCACCCATACGCTGACGGATCTCCTTAGCCATGGCTTTTTTCTCCTCGGCGGAATATTTTACTGTCTCAGCAGCAACTTTCTTGGCCGGAGTGGGGAGACCTTTCTTGGTGAAGAGGAAGATGCAGAGGGAAATGAGCATAGCGGCAACCGAAGCAATGAAGGAGTAGTGGATACCCTCATTGAAGATCTTCAGATATTCGGAGCAGAACGCGCTGATTTCCGCTGAGGAAGATGAAGCCGAAAGGTTATGGCCTACTTGCGAAGCAAGAGCGTAAAGGTTATTGATATTTTCCATGCCCATGTTGTCTGTCACACTCAGATATTGATGGCAGAGAGCCGGAAGGTCGGAGTTATAGACAAGATTATGCACGTCAAGCCACCATGAGCGGAGCATCGGGGCTACAAACGGAGCGATCAGACCTCCGATATTGATGAAGACATAGAAAATCTGGAAGCCGGAGTCGCGCTGTGCGGCATACTTTGGATTATCGTAGAGCTGTCCGACGATGGCTTGCAGATTGCCCTTGAAAAGACCATTACCAAAAGCGATCAGGAAGAGAGCGGAGCAAGTGAGAGTCAGAAGCCAGGCAGTATTCTCGGCGGTAGCAAAGATTGGAATAGCGAGCACGATGTAACCAAGGGTCATGACACACAGGCCGGAGATGATTGTGCCCTTATAATTTTGGGTACGGTCGGCAATCAGACCGCCTACGAGCGACAGGATGTAGATGCCGGCATAGAAGAAAGAATAGACCATAGTAGAGGTCTCCTCTTTAAGCCCGAACTTGGAGCAAAGAAACAATACGAGCACGGCATTCATGATATAGTAGCCGAAGCGCTCGCCCATATTGCTCAACGCGGCCGGGATAAGGCCTTTGGGTTGATTTTTAAACATGCTTGAACGTTGTTGTGTTAGTTTGGATATTATGGTATTAGGAATTATAGACTATCCTGCGCTTTCGAGAGCCTTGAAGGCCCGGGCATAGTTGTGCAACTGCTTGACCATCGCTACCAGTCCATTGGAGCGGGTTGGCGAAAGATGACTGCTCAGTCCGATCTTATCAATGAAATAGAGGTTGGAATTCAGGATTTCGTCGGGAGTGCGGTGATTGAGTACCTTCATCAGCAGCGAGACGATACCTTTGACAATCATCGCGTCCGAATCGGCCTGGAAGTCGATATGCCCGTCATCTCCTTTGCGGGCGGAAATCCATACCCGGCTCTGGCAACCCTCTATAAGGTTCTGAGGAATCTTTTCCGAATCCGGAAACTCCGGAAGGGTATTGCCTAAGTCGATTATATATGCATAGCGGTCCATCCAGTCCGTGAGTTCTGAAAACTCTTCTATTATTTCGTCTTGAACTTCATTTACGGTCATTTGACTCTCTTTTTATGATTCAATTACAAAAGTAATTAAAAATTTCCTAATTCCATAACGAAGCAAAGAAAAAAGCCGCTTATTTTCGTATAAGCGGCTTTTTTCAAGGTTGAGGTTATCAACCACGATATTTTGAAGTGATGGATTGAGCGATTTCCTGCATTTTCTCAGGGGAGGGGTTGGCGATTTTATTATGGAAGTCCATGTCACCTTCCTGTTGCAGGGGAATGAGGTGGATATGGGCGTGGGGAACTTCCAGACCAATCACCGCCATGCCTACTTTGCGGCAGGGAATGGCATCCTTGATCGCTAGGGCTACTTTTTTTGCAAATTTCATCATCTCGCCTATGCGGTCGTCGGAAAGATCGAAGATGTAGTCGGTCTCCTCTTTGGGCACCACCAAAGTATGGCCCCAGTTGACCGGATTGATGTCAAGGAAAGCAAAGAAGTGGTCATCTTCCGCTATTTTGTAGCAGGGGATATCGCCTGCGATGATCTTGGAGAAGATAGTCATAGATCAGATCTCGATTTTTATGATTTCAAACTTCATCTCTCCTGCAGGTACCTGGCAGGTGACTACGTCGCCTACCTTATGGCCGATGAGTGCCGCCGCAATTGGAGTAGTGGAGGCGAGCTTATTTTCACGGAAGTTAGCTTCGTTTTCAGTGACAATCGTGTAGGTCACGACCATGCCGTTGGCAAGATTCTTGATGGTCACTTTATTTAGTAACTGCACCTCGTCAGTGTTAAGCTGGGAGTCATCGATTATGCGCGCGTTGGCCACGAGTTCCTTAAGCTTTGCTATTTTCATTTCCAGAAGGCCCTGAGCCTCCTTGGCAGCGTCATATTCTGCGTTTTCGGAGAGGTCGCCTTTGTCGCGAGCCTCAGCGATAGCAGCTTTGATAGCAGGACGCTGAGCCTCGAGTTCGGCGAGTTCCTGCATTTTTTTGTCGTATCCTTCTTGTGTGAGATAAGCCATGGTTGTAAGATAGATAATGGGCAGAAGAGGGGGTGTAGTCCGTCTTGCCCTGATTCAACATTTTAAGTTATTATTCTGCCTTCGGCCGACAGAATTCATGATCAGAAAGAGGTTAAAAAAGAAAGGAACCCTTTCCCATCATCAATTTGATTCGCGGGAAAAGACCCTTTGAGTGTCGCTCCTTAAGGCGCGACCGAATAATCTTTTTAGTCCTCTTCTTTTTCTGACTGCAAAGTTACAAAATATTTTGCTTTTTTCCAAATTTCGCAATATTACCGGTCTGCCCGGTCATATCCCAGCCGCAAACGTATCATCTGTATAGATCACTTCTTTTCCCGTTTTCTTATTTTGTTTTTCGGGTAGATTCAAAATGGAAAAGATCGCGGTATATGATGTCGGTCGCTCCGAGTTTGGATGAAATATAATCCTTTGATTTAATGCCTCTTTCGCGTAATTCTTCAGGATGAGATATTAATCTGTCGGCTGTAGCTTCGAAGTCCTGACGGGAATCGACTGCCAATCCGCCTCCTATCGTCTTCATCTCTTTGGCTTCTATGAATTTGGAATGATTTGGTCCGTAGAAGACCGGGATGCCGTAGACAGCAGCTTCGTTGATGTTGTGCAGCCCTGCTCCGAATCCTCCTCCGACGAATGCCACGTCAGCATATGAATATGCCGAAGCAAGCAGTCCGAAGCAATCGATGATCAGTACTTTTTTCCTTTCTAAAGTTTCAGGATTTTTCTGAGCCTCACTGAGCAATATCCCTTCTCCTGAGAGCTTCTCGAGAAGAAGTCTTAATCTTGCATCATCGAACTCATGGGGGGCGATCACTCCTTTTATTCCCTTTGTCTTGCGAAGCCAGTCGAGATATATGTCTTCATCTTCAGACCATGAACTCCCGACCATAAAAATTAGATTCCTTTCGCTCTTTGCCCAATCTTTAGAGAAGCGTTGTTCGGAGGTGCCGCAGAAACGATCGAGTGTCGGGTTAGGTTTTACGGTTCGCATAATATCGGTCACCCGGTCAAAGCGTGTGTCGCCCGCGACAGTAGTGTTTCTGATTCCGATCCCTTCCAGAAGATTCCGACTCCCTTCGTCTTGGATATAAAGATGTGTGAACGCTTCCAGAGCTTTGCGGTAGACGGAACCATAAGGCTTGAAAAAGAGTTGACTTTCACGAAATATTCCGCTGATCAGATAGGTGGGGATTCCTCGCTTCCGCAATTCCGAAAGATAATTTAGCCAGAACTCATACTTGACGAATATGGCCATTGCCGGGTTTGCCAATTTAAGGAATCGCCTGACATTGCGTGGAGTATCCATCGGAAGATAGCATACGCAATCGGCTTCTGCATAGTTCTTTCTTACTTCATATCCGGAGGGGGAGAAAAATGTAAGAAGAATCCGGAAGTCGGGATTATCCCGATGCAGTCGCTCGATAAGGGGTCGGCCTTGTTCAAACTCACCCAAGGAAGCCGCATGGATCCAGACTGTCTTCCTCCCTTCGGCATTTTCAGAGAAACTTCTGAGTTTAGCCCATGTCTCTTTCAAGCCGGCGTCGAGATGACGGGCCTTTGAATTACCGGTCAGGGAGGCCAGACGCACTCCCTGCCGGTAGCTCCATATTCCTAAATCATAAAGTATCATGCTTCCGGAGCGGGGATATTCTCGATTGCACGACGAATGCGTGCAATTACCTCTTCTTTAGGCATGAGTTCGGTAATATCAAACATGTGAGGACCCTTACACTGTCCGACAACCGCCAGCCGGAAAGCGTTCATCACGTTGCCAAGATGATATTCCTTGGATGCGATCCAGTCGAGCACAATCCTCTCGGCATTGGCTGAAGTCATATCGTCGATACCCTCCAGCACTCCGATTAATTCTTCCATTATAGCCGGAGTCTGAGCGCTCCAACGCTTTTTTACATCCTTGGGAGCATATTCTGTAGGAGCTTCAAAGAAGAAATAGCCTTGTTCCCAGAGATCGGGAATAAGATTGGCGCGGCCTTTGACCATGCCGATTGCTTTGGCTACGTATTCCTTATCGAATCCATCGATGCCTTTCTCTTTGAGAATCGGTATGAAGAGATCGGCGAGTTGGTCGTCGGGAGTAGTCATAAGGTATTCATGGTTAAACCATTTCCCTTTATTATAATCGAACTTCGCTCCTGACTTCGAGCAATGGTCGAATGAGAATTTCGAGATCAGCTCTTCCATCGACATGACCTCAGAGTCGTCGCCGGGATTCCATCCGAGGAGAGCCAGGAAATTGACTACAGCCTCGGGCAAGTAGCCTTGTTCGCGGTAGCCTGAAGATATGTCGCCCGATTTCGGATCATGCCATTCGAGCGGGAATACCGGGAAGCCGAGTTTATCGCCATCGCGCTTCGAGAGTTTGCCGTTGCCTACGGGCTTGAGGAGGAGCGGGAGATGTACGAACTCGGGCATCGTGTCCTTCCAGCCGAAAGCTTCATACAGCAGGACATGGAGAGGCGCTGAGGGCAACCATTCTTCGCCGCGGATCACGTGGCTGACCTTCATCAGGTGGTCGTCGACGATGTTGGCAAGGTGATAAGTCGGCAGATCATCGGCGCTTTTATAGAGTACCTTGTCGTCAAGGATATTCGAATTGACAGTCACTTCTCCGCGGATTCGGTCGTTGACTCTGACGAGTTGATCCGGTTCGATCTTGAATCGTACGACATATTGATTTCCGGCATCTATAAGACGCTTTGTCTCCTCTTCTCCCAGAGTCAGGGAGTTACGCATTGAGCCGCGCGTGTGGGAGTCATATTGGAAATTGGGATGCTCTTCGCGGGCTTTGGCAAGTTCTTCAGGAGTGTCAAAAGCAATGTAGGCCTTGCCGGCGTCGAGAAGACGCTTCACGTATTCCCGATAGATATCCCGGCGTTCCGACTGCTTGTAAGGTCCGAAGTCGCCGCCTTCGCGCACTCCTTCGTCGATGCCTATGCCGAGCCATTTAAGGGACTCATTGATATAATCCTCAGCGCCCGGGACGAAGCGGTTGCTGTCGGTATCTTCGATGCGGAGGATCATGTCGCCGCCGTTGGCGCGTGCGAAGAGATAATTGAAGAGGGCAGTGCGGACTCCTCCTATGTGGAGGGGGCCTGTCGGAGAGGGTGCGAAGCGCACACGTACTTTTCTATCCATTGGTATTTTTTATCTTCGTGTTTATTCGGTTATAGGGTTATTTGGTTGTGACGGCGCAAGCGCCGCTTGCGGCTGACGGATTATTGTGAGGTTATTATCTGCACCGGGTCGGGGAGAAGTGCTTCCCGTCCCAGGCCCAATGAAGTTCAGGACGCATGTAGGGCTCGAGACGCTTCCGGGCTTCCATAGTAAGATAATTGCTTATTGTCAGTCGTCCGGTCAGGTCAGAGCCTTTAGGAGAAATCGAATATTCGATAGTATGAAATGGCATTTCCTCCATAATATCGTCCATACTCATCTTCCGCCCGGCCGATTTTAGATCGCCGGCCTTCAGATCGTAGAAATCCTTTGGATTGGGGAGCTTGAAGAAATTCTTTATCGGCAATTCCGTTAATGACGCATCTGGAGACTCCGGATTCACGAGATTATAGAATTTGATGGTGCTGTCTGCCGTTTCCGGATCGCCGGAAATAGTATATATCGTCATTATCAGATTAATCCCCTTTTTGTCATAGGGTAAGGACTTGATCTGAAGATTGCTGACATTGGTCAGATGGATCCGGATATAGTCCTGATTCATCTCATCTATCCATGATTGACCGCTATATATATTGCGTATGCGATAGACGCTGTCGTTTTCCATATAGATGGTCATCTCTTTACGCATCTCCTTGGTCAGGATATCCAGATCCGCATCCGGGATCAGAGCGAAAGCCTGAGCGACAAGGCTTGTCGAGTCAGGCGCCGCGTCGGTCTCTCCAGAAGCCGCGATGACTCCCGGATTAAGTAGCGGCGGATTGATCGACATCGCAATGTTGCAGAATCCTGTGATAAAGGCCAATGCCATCCACACCCCAAGAGCCCTCAGCATATCGGGCCTTTTGCTGTCGGTGAAGTCTTCTTTTTTATTTGATATGTCTTTATTTAGCATTTTCGGGGATATTCTCAACAATAATGCAGTCGGAAAATATTTTCCGACTGCAAAGTTACTAATATTTCGCGAGTATGCAAAGAGGGGCAAGTTGGGAATTTATTTTTTCTTTTTATTGATAAAAACGTCATAGTTGCCGTGATAATCAGCTTTGGCTTTTCTGCTTTTTTTCGAAGGGGTTCCCTCTTTAGCAGCTGAATTCTTAGCGCTTTTTCTGCGGGCTTTTTCCCTGCGGTCCTTAGCTTCGAGTTTGTAATCGCGGTCAGTGGCTATCTCGGCGCGAACTTTCTGGCCGAAAAAGTCGGCATGTTTAAGAGCATTCAGTATTCTGTGGGCATCCTCTTTGCGAACGTCAAAGAGAGTATAGTCCGGAAGCAGGTCAATACGTCCGATTTCAGGCTTCGGGCCATTGACCGAGCGATTTATGAGTTCCATCAGGTTGCCCGGGAAGAATCCCTGGGCCTTGCCGATATTGACCATCATGCGCTCCATCCCCTCCGGAGCGGTGCGCCGGTCTTTATCACCCTTCTCGCCGCGTTCGCGTTTGCCGGTTTTGTCGCGTTTGCCTTTATCTGATTCATTCAAGTCGATATCAGGCATATTCTGATAATAAGCAAGCAGGCGGTTGAATTCGAGCGACAGGACTCTTTTCAGCAGATCTTCCTCTGAAAGCCATTCCAGTTTTTTGCGCACTCCCGGTAGGTATTTATTGATTTCCTCTTCGTTGACCTGAACTCTTTCGAGACGATCAGCGAGAGTATACAATTGCTTTTCAATAATATGCTCAGGAGTAGGAACTTTCTTATACTCAAATTCCTTCCCTATGATTTTTTCGATTTCGCGCAAGCGATGTTTCTCGCGGGAGTGGATAATCGCTACGCTGACTCCGGTCTTGTTGGCGCGTCCGGTTCGCCCTGAGCGATGGGTATAGACGGCTACATCGTCCGGAAGGCCGTAATTAATGACATGAGTCAGATCGTCGACGTCAAGTCCGCGTGCCGCTACGTCCGTCGCTACGAGAAGCTGAGTGACATGGTCGCGGAATTTCTTCATGGCCAGATCACGCTGCTGCTGCGAGAGATCTCCATGCAGACAATCCGCGTTATATCCATCCTTTATAAGTTTATCAGCTATCTCCTGAGTCTCCTTGCGTGTCCGACAGAAGATTATGCCGTAGATATTCGGATTGTTGTCGGCGATTCGCTTCAAGGCGAGATATTTATCATGCGCCTTGACCATGTAGTAGACGTGCTTCACATTTTTGGAACCTTCATTCTTGTTGCCCGCTACAAATTCCACGGGATCCTTCATGAATCTCTTGGCAATGTTGGCTATCTCTTTCGGCATTGTAGCCGAGAACATGAGCATCTTTCTCTCTTCCGGGACATGGGAGAGAATTTCATTTATATCGTCAAGGAAGCCCATGTTGAGCATCTCGTCGGCCTCGTCGAGTATAACGGTATGGACATCGTCAAGTTTTACTTCGCCACGCTTGATGAGGTCGATCAAGCGTCCGGGAGTAGCAACAATGACCTGAACTCCCTTACGCAGTGCGCGAATCTGAGAATCGATACTCGAACCTCCATATACGGGAAGAATCCTGATCTTATCCTGATATTTGGAGAAGTCTGCAAGATCGCCGGCAATCTGCAGGCATAATTCGCGTGTAGGAGCTATTATGAGTGCCTGAGCCCGGTCGGAATCAGGATTGATTCTTTGAAGCACGGGCAATCCGAAGGCAGCCGTTTTTCCTGTGCCGGTCTGAGCCAATCCGACTACATCGCCATCTTGAGAGAGCAGATGAGGGATGACCATCTCCTGGATGGGCATCGGGTTTTCAAATCCTAATTCTCCGATAGCCTTGAGTAGCTCGGGGGCTACTCCCAATTCTTGAAATGATTTCATAAATATAGTGTGTTTTCTATTATTTCGGGTAATATGTATTGAAGTTGTCTAAACTTTTTACGAAATAATGGAGTTAGACACCGGATAGGGTCTCTTTTCCTGTCTTACGCCATCTCTCCGGCCGCTTTTGAAGCTTTCATCGGTCGTTTAGCCCGCTAAACTCCCTCTTCAATCTTCAAAATCGTCTCGAAGATATGACGAAATCCAGAAAAAGAAAAAGTTTAGACGACTTCATTAAGTAATTTCTTATTCTATAACAAGCCCGCACCCGAAAATGTTAAAAAGCCGCGTCGGAAGCGCGGCTTTTTATCGTCAGGGCTCTTATGTCAGGGACTTTAAGGCATTAATAAAAATTATTGCTTTTGTTGGATGCGGTTTTAGAGAGCGATACGCGACATAGTGAATCCCACCATTATTATGCCGAGGCAGAAAGTGATGCCGATCATCATGCGATATAGCCGGGCGTCATCGTGGGCGGTGCGGCGGAGCTGCTCGATCTGCTGAGGAGTCGCTTTCGGATCCTCGCTCATTTTCCAGTGAGCTTTGCATTTCATTGCAAACCATAGCGCTATCATTCCGGTAATCGGGAAGCATAACAATGTTGCGAGAATAGCGGCTACTATTGATACTCCCTGCGGCTTGACGCTGAAATTCTGCCTGACGTCCGGCTCTGGAAGACTACGGAATCCGATCATGCCGGGAGGTGTGTCGCCTTTACTTCCCGATGCAGAATCCGGCATATTCCCCGATTCTTCGGATGGTGTCTTATCGACGGGTTCTCCCGTGATCGGATCGAGTCCGGCCAGTGCGCGCCGCATAGCCCGGCATACATCGGGCACATCCTCGGCCCGCTCCCAATCTGACATGCCCTTATGCCAGACATAAGTAGAAGGTCGCACTCCGGCCCCGAGCAATTCGTCGAGGCCGAGTGGGCCAACCTGTTGATTATCTATTCTTGCGTAAACTTTCACGCTTATTGATTCTTGCCGTGACAGTTCTTATATTTCTTGCCGCTGCCGCAAGGGCAGGGATCATTTCGCCCGATCTTGGGATCAGCTTTTATGGGTTGCTTGGCAGCGGGCTGACGATTTACGTTCTGGGCTGCCGCGCGCTGAGCTGATTCTCCGGGATAAGCGTCGCGTGTGGTAGAGTAGTTCGCATAGGGGTTCGGCATTGCCTGCTGCGGCATTTCTCTGCGTATCTCCTGCGCTCTCTGAGCGGCTTCGGCAGCCTGGCGGCGTTGCTCCTCTGCGGCAGCTGCCTGACGCTCAGCTTCCTTAGCCTCATTGTAATCGGGCACTGCGAGGCGTCCGCGCATCAGAGTGGCTACGGCTTTGGAATTCATGCCCTCAAGCATATTCTTCCAGAGATCGTAGGCCTCGAGTTTATAAATAACCAGCGGATCCTTCTGCTCGTAGGATGCGTTCTGCACTGACTTGCGCAGCTCGTCCATCTCGCGGAGCTGCTCCTGCCATGCCTTATCGATAGAGGACAGCAGCACAGTCTTTTCCCATGATTTAGAAATAGGCTTACATTCATTTTCGTAGGCTTCCGTGATGTCGGCACGCACATTGAAGACTCTGCGACCGTCGGATACAGGGACACCTACGGGACCTGTAGCACCGCGTTCCTCCACGAATTCCTTGATGTAAGGCATAGCATCCTGCTCAATCTTCTCCTTAGAGCGCTTGAGATGAGTCATTGCCGCTTCGCCAAGGCGCTCGGTGAGTTCCTCGCGATTCATCTTGGAGTATTCTTCTTCCGTGAAGTCCAGGTCAATTGCAAATGCTTTGCGCACTTCATCCTTGAATTCGGGATATCCACCTTCGTAATACCCTTCAGCCAATCCGGCAGCCACTTCATATACCATGTTGGCGATATCCGAACCGATACGTTCCCCTTTAAGAGCGTTCTGGCGTTTGCCGTATACGCCCTTGCGCTGAGCGTTCATGACGTCATCATACTCGACGAGTCTCTTACGGATGCCGAAGTTATTTTCTTCTACTCGTTTCTGGGCGTTTTCGATGGATTTGGTGACCATCTTCGATTCAATCATGTCGCCTTCTTCGAATCCCAGTTTGTCGAGAGTCTTTACAACTCGCTCATTGGCAAAGAGACGCATTACGGTGTCTTCGAAAGATACGAAGAATACAGAACTTCCCGGGTCGCCCTGACGTCCTGCGCGACCGCGAAGCTGGCGGTCGACACGGCGTGATTCATGGCGTTCGGTGCCGATGATGGCAAGGCCCCCGGCTTCCTTGACTTCCGGAGTCAGCTTAATATCGGTGCCGCGGCCGGCCATGTTGGTAGCTATGGTCACAGTCCCTTTCTTGCCGGCCTGTGCTACTATATCAGCCTCCTTCTGATGGAGTTTCGCGTTTAGGACCTGATGAGGAATATTGCGCAACTGGAGCATGCGCGAGAGCAGTTCGGAAATTTCGACTGAAGTAGTGCCGACAAGTACGGGGCGGCCAATCTTGACCATATCCTCTACTTCCTGGATGACCGCTGCATACTTTTCTTTCTTTGTACGGTAAACACGATCGTTCTGGTCATTGCGGATCACCGGGCGATTGGTCGGGATCTCAACGACTTCAAGCTTATAAATATCATAGAACTCGCCGGCTTCAGTCATGGCTGTACCCGTCATGCCGGCCAGTTTCCGATACATTCGGAAGTAATTCTGCAGTGTGATGGTCGCATAAGTCTGGGTAGCGGCCTCAACCTTCACTCCCTCCTTGGCCTCGATCGCCTGGTGAAGACCGTCGGAATAGCGACGTCCCTCCATGATACGCCCTGTCTGCTCATCGACAATCTTGATCTTATTGTCGTCGATTACATATTCTACATCCTTATCAAACAGAGTATAGGCTTTAAGAAGCTGATTGACTGTATGGACGCGCTCTGCCTTGACTGCATAATCTGCAAGTAGGGCATCTTTTTTCTCCTGTTTTTCAGAGTCAGTCAGATCTTCGGTATCTACGGTCGAGAGCTGGCCGGCGATATCGGGTAGCACGAAGAAGGATGGATCCTGGGTAGTATCAGTCAGAACAGCAATACCCTTGTCGGTAAGTTCGATCGAGTGGTTCTTTTCGTCGATTACGAAGTATAGAGGTTCGACAGCTACGGGCATTTCTCGGTTATTGTCCTGCATGTACTTGGCCTCGGTCTTTAGCAGAATCTGCTTGATTCCGTCTTCACTTAGATAGCGGATGAGCGGATTATGCTTCGGCAGGCCCTTATAGGCGCGGAAGAGCGAGAGGCCGCCTTTTTCGAGAAGCTGATCAGCCGTCATCGGTTTCTTGGAGGGATCGGCCTGACGTTCCGTGTCGAATTTGGCGATCTTTTCAGGGTCGCCGCTTTGTGCAGCAGCGATCATTTCCTTTGCTTCAAGCAGATACGACTGTGCCAGCTTACGCTGAGCGTTAACGACTTTTTCTACGTTAGGCTTAAAATCATTAAACATCTGGTCGTCTCCCTTCGGGACCGGTCCTGAGATTATGAGCGGCGTGCGGGCATCGTCGATAAGCACTGAGTCGACCTCATCGACAATAGCATAGTAGTGGTCGTTGCGCTGCACGAGATCGCTCTCCATCGTGGCCATGTTGTCGCGCAGATAGTCGAAGCCGAATTCATTGTTGGTGCCGAATGTTATATCGCTTTGATAAGCCTTGCGGCGCTCTTCGGAGTTGGGTTGGGTCTTGTCGATGCAATCGACGCTCAATCCGTGGAATTGATATAGAGGTCCCATCCATTCCGAGTCACGCTTTGCGAGATAGTCATTCACTGTGACTACGTGGACTCCCTCGCCCGTCAGAGCATTGAGGAAAACGGGAAGCGTAGCTACGAGAGTCTTACCCTCACCTGTAGCCATCTCGGCGATGTTGTTGGAAGTAGAGTCGCCGTTGAGTATGCCGTGGAGGACCATGCCGCCGATGAGCTGCACGTCATAATGCACCATATCCCATTTCATGAGATTGCCGCCGGCTACCCATGAATTTTTATAGATCGCTTTGTCGCCGTCGATGCTTACGAAGTCCTTGCCGGCTGCCGCCAATTCGCGGTCGGATTCGGTAGCGGTCACTTCGATTGTCTCGTTATTGGCGAAGCGTCGGGCGGTCTCCTTCACTACCGCGAATACCTCCGGAAGGGCAGCGTCAAGTTTACGGGCATACATCTTGAAGCAGTCATCCCGGAGATCGTCGATTTTCTTCCAGAGCGGTTCGCGCTTATCGTAATCGAGAGTCTCGATCTCAGAGCGTATTTCCGCTATCTGATTCTTATAAGTCTGCGCTTCGCCGCGGATATCATCGCGGATGACGTCGATGCGGTGGCGCAGTTCGTCGTTTGATTCGTTGACAAGTTGTTCGGAGATCGGGTTGATCTCGTTAGCGAGGCGATTCCAGAGGGGACGCACTGCGCGTTCGCTTTGGTTGCCGAATATTTTCTTTAATAGTGAGTTAAGTCCCATTGGGCTATGATAAATATATGAGTCCGGACTTCTCACGACCCGGATTATTACGCAGATCGCGCAAATCCCGGTCATAAGAAGACCTAAATAATATGCAAATTTAACTATAAATGACCATTCAGCCAAATTTTTCTCAAGTTCGGCCAATTTTTTCTTAGGTAAGTCGGTCTACTTCTGAAATACTATAGGCCTGTCGCCGGCGCCGTTAGGAGCGCGGATATGTATTGTAGAGGTTATTGTCGGGGCGATGGCTGTCGCATCGACAGGAGTCATGATGGTCTGCGGCTTGATTCCGGGAGCGAGCAGCAGAAAGGGAGTAGGCGGAGTTGAAGTGCGTTGAGGAATGGATATTGTCGGATATCCGTTGTCGTCAACTACGTTCCAACCCGGAGTGTAAGTCAAAAATATATCTCCGGAAGTCTTCGGGTCAATGGAATTACGCAGCAGGGCTCCCGTAGGAGAAGGATCCGACAGAATGTCTGAAAGTGTCCGGGCGTCGGATATGCCGCTCATGCGGATGATGAAGTCGCGGGCTTCATTGCCGGCGGTCTCCCATTTTGCGCCGCGTGCCTCCAGAGCCTGACGATCGAGATAGACCTGATTGCCGTGGACGCGTTTGACGTAATCTCCGTTGCCGTATTTGGCGGATAAATATGAATTCAGGAGCGATTCAATGCGTCGGAGGGTGACGTCGCCTGTAGGGATCCTGTATTTAGGATCTGTAATCGTGGCGTCGTTATAATAACCTGTCGAGGTCAGGAATATTACGGAATTTGATAGCCCTACCTGCCTGTCAACCTCCTCAAGCAATCTCGCAATCTGCGAATCGAGGCGGACATAAGTGTCTTCCAGTTCAAGTTCTCCGGCGTCCCCCTTTGGAGAATCGAATGGAGCGGCAGTATAACCTACCGACAGCATGTCGACTGCATCGCGGTGCTTGCCGAGTGAAAGATCGCGTAGGGCGTGGATAGCCACATCGGTCACTTCCGTATTGACCGGAGCAGAAGTCTTGAAACGCTTGAAGATGTCGCGGTCTGCTTTCCCGAAAGAATGACGGAATCCCTCGGATTTCCGGATTAGTGATATGCCGGGGTAACGTTCCGTAGGCAGAGCAGGCACCCACCGCAGAGTATCAAGACGCTGACGGAGCGGCATGGTGCGGTTGCGATGGGAAAGAAACTGAGGAAAATCTCGGTAATATGCGGTCGATGACCATTGGCCGTCGGCATCATTTATCCATACTCCGCAATTGCCGGCGTGTCCGGCCATTATCAAAGCCTGCTGGGCGTCGGGGGAAATGGCGTAGACAGAATTAAATCCTGCTCCGTCGATGGCAATCTCGTCAGAAATAGTAGAAACGCGCAGACCGGCGGGCGAGAGGGATTCTTGGGTAAAATTACCCATCGATCCCTTGTCTTCCAATGGTAATACTCCTTTTGAGAGCGTCGGGGAATAGATCTCTTTTGCCGGTATGCCATTGGTCTTGGGGTAAGCGCCGGAATAAAGTAACGCTGTGGCGGCCACAGGGTCCTTTATGTCAGCATTGAGTTCGAGGTCCTTGACATAGACCCCATTCTCCATGAGGCGACGGAAGCCCTTTTCGCCGAATAGATCGCGCAGATAGTCGAGATAATCACTGCGGAGTTGATCGACGACAATCCCCACCACGAGCTTCGGACGCCCGGGTGTATGATCGGCCGCAACGACGACATTTATCGTCATCAGGCCCATTATTATCGAATTGAGCAGCCTGCGCTTCATTAATTTCGTGGTTCTGAGACTCGGTTAACGTTGTTAACCTCGTGGTTATTCGGTTCAGTCGGCGTGTGACGCCGGGTTATTACGTTATGATAATAGTTCTAAAGGCTATTAACTATTAACTATAAACTGTTAACTATTAACTATTTTTGTTCGCTGCCCTTAGAATTCTGTTGCGAATGATGAGAAGGGTGAGTGAGAGGATTATTGTCGCGCCCCAAAGGGGGAAGATCGCCGGATTGGCACATTGGAGTTGGAAAGGCCAGATTAGATAGAGAGTGGCGACGATGATCGTGTCTACTGCAGCCATGGCGATGGCTACTCCGCGTGTCGATCGCCACCAGATAAGAATGGCTATTGCCAATTGCAATGGATTGGCCCAGAGTGACATCAGATTTGGCGATGTAGAGTCGTGACTTGAGAAGAAGACAAGGAACCATACAACGCATCCTGCCAGTCCGAGCAGGCCGAAGAAGATAGTATAGACCCAGGCCAATATCTTTAAGTTTCGTATCTGCCACCAGGCCGCCCACAATGCGATCGCAAGGACCAGGATGCTTATTGCCATAGGGCTCAGCAGCCATGGAGTCGGCGGTAAGGCGGTCCCCATTGCTCTGAGCGTAGGAAGATCGGGATTCAGTGTGGTGGGAGCGACATTACGGTTTGATGCCGATGAGGATGTCAGATTCCCGGGGAAGAGGATGGTTGTAGTCTTTACAAGAGGCCGGCCGTCATCAAAACGCGCTCCGGCCGCTTTCTGTTCGAGCAGAAGTGGAGCGAAAAGTTCTTCACGGGAAGATACCGGAAGGTCGAGACCTCCGCCGAGTACAAGGTCAATCCCAAACTGATACCACGGGTAATTCTTATGCAATTCCCGCATTGCGTTGCGGAATGTGGAATAGTAGACCGTGTCGGGATAGTCTATTGTACGCGGAGCTACGGCGGCGTCTATGATGTCGACAATGCGCGTCGAGCAGTTGTCGCGCACGTAATTGTAGCGGTAAATCCGATTCTCTTCGAGGGAGTTGATCTGCAGGAGTTTGCGTAATGTATATGTCTCTTCCTGAGTGAGATTCAGATCTTGTTCGGTCACTCCCGAACCACGATGCATGTAGGCTCCTATAAACCATGCCATTGGGCACGGCTCTACCATATAATCAGTCTCTCCCTTTACGAATCGATATAGGAAGTTTGGGGCTGCGAAATCAAAGACGCCGTAATTCCAAACCGTATCTACAGGCATACCCTTATCGTCGATGCCGCGGATGCGAATTGCCTCATGTCCGAAGAGTTCATAGACCTCCGGACCGGGACTGCAAGTCAGCAGGCTGGCGGTCAGATTGCTCTTGATAGGATAGCTGCCCGCTTCAGAGTTTGATGCAGCAGTGCGCGGGGCTACTTTTGCTTGTCCGGAATCTTGTGCGGATGCATACGACGCCGGGAGTATCGCTCCTATGAGCAATACTCCCAGTGTCATTAATAATCTATGAATTAGGGTAATCAATATTCGCAGTTCTTGGGATAGCGTGGGAAGGGGATTACGTCGCGGATATTCTGCATGCCTGTGACGAAGAGTACGAGGCGTTCGAAGCCAAGTCCGAAACCGGAATGAGGTACTGTGCCGAAGCGGCGCGTATCAAGATACCATTCCATGCCTTCAAGTCCGAGTTCCTCCATGCGGGTCCGGAGCTTATCAAAGTTTTCCTCACGCTGAGAGCCGCCGATGATCTCGCCGATTTTCGGGAAGAGGACGTCCATGGCGCGGACCGTCTTACCGTCTTCGTTAAGTTTCATGTAGAAGGCCTTGATCTCTTTCGGATAATCGGTCAGGATCACGGGCTTCTTGAAATGATCTTCTACGAGATAACGCTCATGCTCGGAAGCGAGGTCAACCCCCCAGTAGACGGGGAATTCAAACTTCTTACCGCTCTGTTCGAGAATCTTGATACCCTCGGAATAGGGCAGGCGCACGAAGTCATTGTCTACGACAAATTTCAAGCGAGCGGGAAGCTCTTTATCGAAATGCTCCGCCAGGAACTCTATGTCGTCCTTGCAATGTTCAAGAGCGTAATTTATACAGTATTTGATGAATTCCTCGGCGAGATCCATATTGTCTTCGATCTCATAAAATGCCATTTCGGGTTCGATCATCCAGAACTCTGAAAGGTGGCGCGGAGTATTGGAGTTTTCAGCGCGGAAAGTCGGGCCGAAAGTGTAAATGCAACCTAACGCCGTTGCTCCGAGTTCGCCTTCGAGCTGACCACTCACGGTCAGGGAAGCCATCTTGCCGAAGAAGTCCTTGGAATAGTCGATGTTGCCGGCCTTGTCAGTAGGGAGGTCATTCAGCGGCAGGGTCGTCACCTGAAACTGAGCTCCGGCGCCTTCGCAGTCGGAAGCTGTGATGAGCGGAGTATGGAAGTAGTAAAATCCCTTATCGTTGAAGAATTTATGGATTGCGTAGGCAAGTGCGTGGCGGATGCGAAGCACTGCTGCGAATGTATTCGTGCGCGGACGCAGATGAGCTTTCTCGCGGAGGAATTCCAGAGAGTGTCCTTTTTTCTGGAGGGGATATGTCTCCGGATCAGACGTGCCGTATACCTCGAGTTCTTCAGCCTGGACTTCGATAGTCTGACCCTTGCCCTGAGACTCTACAAGTTGGCCCTGGACATGGATCGAACTTCCGGTCGTGATGTCCTTCAGATCATCATCCGAGAACTTGGCAAGATCAAACACTATCTGCAGGGATTTAATGGTAGAGCCGTCGTTAAGCGCCACGAACTGCACATACTTATTTCCGCGACGGGAGCGAACCCACCCCTTGACATCTACCTTCTTGCCGATATACTCTTCCGCTTTCTCGAAAAGAGTCTTAATCGGAACGTATTTAATTTTTTCCATAAAAAATTAAAAAGTAAAAAGTTATAAGTGAAGTGATTACTTCTTTCTTTGAATAAAAATTTTGAAATCAAAATTTTTATTCAAAACTGCCCATGCGGAGGAAATTTACTTCTTCCTGAGTGAGATAGCGCCAGCGACCGCGGGGGAGATTCTTCTTGGTAAGACCTGCGAAGTAGACGCGGTCGAGCTTGGTCACGCGATAACCGAGATGTTCGAAGATTCGGCGCACGATTCGGTTGCGACCGCTATGGATTTCGATTCCGGCCTGATTGCGGTCAGTGTCGCTCACGTAGCTTACTGCGTCAGCGTGGATCTCGCCATCTTCAAGTTCTATGCCGTCGGCGATGCGCTGCATGTCTTCCTCGGCGATGGGCTTGTCGGTCCAGACGTGATATATTTTCTTTTTGACAAATTTCGGATGAGTTAGTTTTGATGCAAGATCGCCGTCATTGGTAAGGAGCAGTACTCCGGTAGTGTTGCGGTCAAGGCGTCCTACGGGGTAGATCCTTTCCTGGCAAGCGTTCTTGACGAGGTCAAGTACAGTGAGCCGGCCGTTGGGATCATCGCTTGTGGTCACGCAGTCTTTCGGTTTGTTGAGGAGGACGTAGCATTTACGCTCGGGAGTTACGACCTTGCCATCATATTCTACCACGTCCTGGCGTGTAATCTTGACTCCGAGTTCAGTGACGACCTCTCCGTTGACGCTGACCTTTCCGGCCTGGATGTATTCATCAGCTTCGCGGCGCGAGCATATGCCGGCGTTGGCCATATATTTGTTGAGGCGGATTTCGGCTGTCGGATCGATATCTTCGATTACGTAATCGATCTGTTTTGGTCGCGGAGTGAAAGTGCGGTTCTGCTGCTGATTGCGGTTGAAGCCTCCCTGCGGACGATTCTGACCCCCGTTGCGGTTGAAATTATTGCGGTTCTGCTGTCGATTGTTTTGCTGATAGCCGTTGCGGTTTTGCTGTCCGTAGCCATTCTGCTGGCGGGGATGGTAGCCGCCCTGTTGCTGGCGGGGCTGATAACCTCCCTGATGCAGATACTGGAAACCAATATGCTACTCACGGTGTG